>JADWMH010000282.1 GCA_015767355.1 Gammaproteobacteria bacterium | reverse complement strand
GAATGTAAGGGGTGGTGTCGGCTGGGGTCTCCTCTGCATCCCCCATTGTCCCGCCACCAATATCGGAGTGGATCGTCACCAGTGGCGCCATCGTGGTGATCGAGTTCAAGACCCGCTCTTTTGCCGAAAGCGGGGCAACCAAGCCCTGCGAGGTCAGGATTTGGGCGATTTCCAGCTGGCCATCACTGAACTTCATCATTTGCAAGCGGTGCTGTTCAACCCAGTAACAGAGAAAATCGCGCATGAAATCAAAGCTGTTATCCGGATAAGGGTGCATCCGGATGCGGATGGTCTCTCCCTTTCTGTCCTCAATCACCTCAAGCCGGGGAGAGACATCTTCCAGGGTCACCGTTTGACTGTCGCGCCCATCCATATCACCACGATAGAGATGTGGATGCCCGATGGCGGCACGCAGCGCCTGCTCTCCCTCCAACTCATAGGAAGTTTCAATATAGTAGGAGTAGTTGCGCTCATAGTCCTTGCGGATGGCGGCACAGATCTTCAGGTCCGCGGTGCTCAGGTAGTCAAAGCTCTGCAGTTCTTCCTTCAGCCGTTTGAGCGCCACCTTGCGCCCCTTGGTCCAGGTTCCCTTCTTGTTGCGCTTTTGCTCGCGTGGCTCCAGTGTCACGAAGCTGCCTTCACCCTGAATCCACCAGACCATGCGGCGATCGGACGCCGCCTGATCCCTGCCCTCTGTTCCCCCGTCACCATAACGTTGTGTGACCAGGTTCAGAGCAGCCAGATTCTCTTCCCAGTGGGGTTTTGCCTGGTAGAGCGAAACCAGCCGCTGCCGTGGCTCACCGGCGAATGGATAGTCTATCCCGTCTGTATCAACTCCAAGCATCTCCAGCAGGGTTGTCGCCTCTCCGGCGTACCAGTACAAATCATTTTTCAACGCCTTGTCGATATGCCGTAACAGACGGCGGATCTGCCGGTCACCGGGTCTCTCATCCAGCCAATAGAGTGCCAGCCCCTGGAAGAGAACCAGCCAGGGGTTATCCGTCACGGGTTCGTGGGTCAGCCACGTGCTTTGTTTGAATTTGATTTCACCACAGGCGACGCGAATAAAATCACCCAGTATCCGCAACACCGCGGTAAATGGATCGTCGCCATGGAGTTTTTCAATTTGAACCGCCTCTGTGAACAGGCGTTCAAAGGGGGCCCCGGCGTGCCTCTGCTGGATCAGCGCGAGGGCGAAAAAGAGTACCGGAATACCGGGAATCACGACATTGCGCTTGCCTGTCTCTTTGCTTAACAGCTTCAGTGCCGCTTCATACTGCTCGATAGCCCTCCCCGATTCACCCTGGAGAAAACTCACAGCACTGCGTAATGCCAGGCCAGGGGCGGACGGATCCCGCAACAGCCACTGCTCCATATCCTTCAGATCCTCAGTGTCATTCAACCCGCTGAGAATGGAGCATCCGATCTCTGCATGGAGAACTTCCCACTCCTTTGGTGTTAGCTTGTTGCCAGCTGTATCCCCAGGATGATCAAGGCGATCGATGACTTCCTGCAATACCTCTTCGCTCCAGAGGTCATAGAGTGGAACGACCCGCTCATCAAAACAAAGCGCCGCCTCTACGAGCACCGGAGTCAGTTGGCGCGGATCATCCGCCATCAATAGAGGCAGAGGGGATTGAATATTGTCATTGGAATAGTGGGTGATAAAGCTACGCATCGACTCTCCGAAGTTCTCATGATCCATTACATGCAACCACGCTGAAAAACAGGTTAAACCACCGTACTATCAGCGCTCAAAACATAGCCAAGCTTGCGCAGGCCATTAAGAAAATTGCGCCATGACTTTTCTATCACAACCACCCGCTTGCCGCCGGCATAAAAGCAGTATTTCCCGGTTTCGCCAGACTCCACAACGAGCCTTGCCAGTGACTCGCTGGTGCACTCGATGATTCTCGCGCTGCCGCCATCCCTGATTGAAGTCGTTCGTGTTTCAAGATCATCAAGAAAATCCTCGACCTCTACTGTCAGCCTGGACTCCGTCTGCTGCCGCAGCAGACTGATCAGGGCGATCTGATCGTTCAGCTCCGCAGAGAGTAAATAAGCACCCAAATATTCAACCCGATCACCCTTGCGTGTCGGACAATCCTTCGCGGACATGCCCAATAGACGGATCCTCTTCTGCAGTTCATCACTATTCTCGTTATTCAATGCTTCTATCAGATTCATAAAAATCTCTACGGTCAGGAACCCGGGAGTTCAAGCTACCCTGCGCAAGCGATACTAAAGAATTTTCCGGGGGTTGCGTGAAAGAAGAAGACAGACAGGAAGTCTGGCCCGTACCTATCGCGCTGTCTCTCTAGAAAGCTGAAAAAATAGATGCTCGGGCCTCCTGCTTACTTCTTCCATCACCG
>JADWMH010000281.1 GCA_015767355.1 Gammaproteobacteria bacterium | reverse complement strand
CATCTCACCAAGACGGGTTGTCACTTTCCGGCCTGGACAAAAACTAAAAGCGAGGGTTGAAGGCTATGCTGGACGCGAGTGAAGCGCATATTGAATTACCTCCCATTCCGGGAAAACGTTATTTTACGATTGGTGAAGTGAGCGAATTGTGTGTGGTTAAACCCCATGTGCTGCGCTACTGGGAGCAGGAGTTTCCGCAGCTCAAACCGGTTAAACGCAGGGGCAATCGCCGTTACTATCAACGCCATGACGTCATGATGATTCGCCAGATCCGCAGCCTGCTGTATGAGCAGGGTTTCACCATCGGCGGCGCCAGGCAGCAATTGTCGGGAGATGTGGCGAAACAGGATCACCATGAGAGTCTGCAACTGATTCACCAGTTGCGTGTAGAACTGGAAGAGATCCAGCAGATTCTCAAGCGATAGTTAGAGAGAAGCAACCACAAACCGATTGACACCACGGCGTCCTCAACGTAGGATGCCGTCTCTGTTTTCGGGGTGTAGCGCAGCCTGGTAGCGCACCGCAATGGGGTTGCGGTGGTCGGAAGTTCGAATCTTCTCACCCCGACCAATTAAATTAAACCCGCTGACTCAATGAGTCAGCGGGTTTATTTTTTTGGACAGTTTGCAGCCACGACCCCTGTCAATCTGCCGTTTTTCTGATTCACTGCAGTAACTTTGACGCTGACTATCCTGTTTTCCATGGGGGACTTATTGTCCGCAACAGGAAAACGTATGCGCAGATAATTCGGTGTGTAGCCTACATACCATTCACCATCCTCATCTGCGACTCTGCTCTCGACAAGCACTTCGACAGATTGATTGAGTGCGGCTTCCAGCGAGGTATTTTTCATCTCTGACATCAGTTGATGAAGCGCTTTGCTGCGCTGACGTTTGGTGTTGTTGTCAACCTGTGAAGGGAGACCCGCCGCCTTGGTTCCGGGGCGCGGGGAGTAGCTGAAGATATGCATGTGTGAAAATTGAAGCCTGCGCAAAAAATCCATTGTCTGCTGCCACTCCACATCGCTTTCACCGGGAAAGCCGACGATGATGTCAGTGGTGATATTGAGTCCGGGAACCTGCCGCTGCGCATCCGTCATCAACCGCTGAAAATCCGCCGTCTTGCAGCGGCGAGCCATACGGCGCAGCACCGAATCAGTACCGCTCTGCAACGGAAGGTGCAGGTGCGGCATCAGGCGCCTGTTGTCAAACAGCTTCCAGAAACCGTCGGGGATATCCCAGGGTTCCAGTGAGCCAAGACGCAGACGCGGAATTGTTGTCTGCTCAAGAATAGCGCCGATCAGATCAGAGAGGTCGACTCCCAACTCACGGCCATAGCCTCCAAGATGCACGCCGGTGATCACTGCTTCCTGAACCCCCTGCGCATGCAGATCATTGATCTCTTCGATGATCCCGGTGATCGGACGGCTGCGCTCTTCACCGCGCGCCTCGGTGACAATGCAGTAGGTGCAGCGATAGCGGCAGCCATCCTGGACCTTGATAAAAGCGCGTTGACGGCCGCGGCGGAAAAGCGGGTTTTCAGCGGGTTCCGTGGCTATGAGCGGCATGGCTGGAACAGTAATCTTCTCTGCGACCAACTGCGGTAATCTCTCTTTGTCCCGGTTCTCCACCAGTAGATCGACGCCGGGAAGAGCGCTGCTCTCATCAGGATTTAGAGAGGCGTAACAACCACTGACGACCAGCTTGGCCTGCGGGTTGGAACGCTGCGCACGGCGGATCAGGCGGCGTGATTTGCGCACTGCCTCTTCGGTCACTGCACAGGTATTGACGATCACCAGATCAGCATGTTCGATATCCGCAGCCACGCTGTCACCCTGCCGGCGAAACTGCCGCGCCCAGCTCTCCAGCTCCGCTTCATTGAGGCGGCAGCCAAGCGTTTGAAAATAGACCTGCATTCAATCAATCTTCCCGGACTCACCGAATGAGCCACCAGTATTGTTACTATTGATATTTGATTGATGCGCTTCGCAAGCTCAGCACATCCTATAATAATGCCGCGAGGTTCTACTCGGATTCAAAGTAAAATCCCGCATATGACGATTTTACAGGACAATTAGCAGGCAGGTGACCATGGAACAACAGTTGAATAACCAGGCGCTCTCTGTAGAGCAGTTTTTTACCCAGTTCTGGCCATTTGTTTTGCTTGTGATTATCCTTGTTGCTGCTGTCGCCAGCATATTGATGCTCTATCGCAGTCGCAACCAGTTGAGTGAGTGGATCGCTGAATCCCGTCTTCTGCAGCGTGAGTATGAGCGTAACTTCAACTCCCTGTTGATCGATACGCGTGAGGATATGCTGCGTCAGGTTGAAGACGGACAGCGCGCCGAGCAGCAGATGCTGCTACTCAACAGCAATCG
>JADWMH010000280.1 GCA_015767355.1 Gammaproteobacteria bacterium | reverse complement strand
CAGGATCCCATGGATAATAATGATATTCGCCAGGCTGGTCTCAAAGTCACTTTGCCGCGGCTCAAAATTCTTGAAATTCTTGAACGCAATCAACAGCGTCATCTGAGTGCAGAGGATGTCTATAAAATATTACTGAAAAATGACGAGGAGATCGGTCTCGCCACTGTTTACCGGGTTTTAACGCAGTTCGAAGCTGCAGGCCTGGTTCAGCGCCAAAATTTTGAAGGCAGTACTTCGGTGTTTGAACTGGATCGTGGAACTCACCATGATCATGTGGTTTGTGTTGAATGCGGTCATGTCGAGGAGTTTGTCGATGAAACCATTGAGAAGTCCCAGAAAAAAATCGCGCAGAAACTCGGTTTTGATTTGACCGAGCACTCCATGGTTCTCTACGGGCGATGCCAAAATAGCAATTGCCCTCATCGCAAGTCGAAATCCCCAAAAGCATAACCCAACCCTGCTTCCTGTGCGGGGTTGTTGAGATGCTATGTCGATAGCATCTCCTGTGCGTGTTCGAGGGTGCGTTCTGTCATCTCGACACCTCCAAGCATGCGTGCAACCTCGTCAACCCGCTGGCCCTCCTCGAGAGGGGTAATGCGGGTTTGCGTGGAGTTGTTGTGGCGTTGCTTTTCAACAAGCAGGTGATGGTGAGCCTGTGCCGCTACCTGGGGAAGGTGGGTAACACACAGGACCTGCCGCTCCTCCCCTAGCTTGCGCAGCAGTTTGCCGACAATTTCTGCAACACCACCGCCAATACCGACATCCACTTCATCAAAAATCAGTGTGGGGATTTTTGCAAGACCTATCGTAGCGACCTGTATGGCAAGGCTGATGCGAGAAAGTTCACCGCCGGAGGCTGCTTTGCTGAGTGGTTGCTGCGGCTGTCCGGGGTTGGCGCTGAAATAAAACTCGATCGTTTCGACACCATGTGCTGTCGGCTGCTGCTGCTCGATGGAGTCGAGTTTTACGCTAAAACGCCCATCCGGCATCGACAGCAGCTGCATGGTTGTGGAAACCTGCGCCGCCAGTGATCCGACAGCCTTACGCCTCGAGCGGCTCAGCCTGCCTGCGAGTTTCTCCCACTGTTGCTGATGCTCATCGACCTGTTGCCGTAAAATATCAAGCTGTTCATCGCTCTGCAGCAGTTTTGCCAGTTGTTGCTGCAGAGTGGAGAGATGAAGGGGCAGTTCAGCCGGTTCAAGCTGATGTTTTCGGGCAAGCAGCAGGATGCTGCTGAGACGCTGGTCGACGCTGGCGAGTCTTGCCGGGTCAAGCTGGATATCTTCTGCGTACTGGTGCAGTGTGTGGGAGGACTCTTCGACTTCGATCTTTGCGCTTTGCAGCATCTCCAGGCTGTCACCCGGTAGTTTGTCGATGTCACGCAGCTCCTCGAGGATAGAGATGCTGCGTTGCAGCAATTGCGTCACTCCATTGTCATGATAGAGGGTGTTGAGCAGCTCTTCGCAGCGTTCGCGTAGCAGGCCGGCATTGCTGAGACGGCGTTGTTCAGACTCGAGTTGCCGCCACTCATGCTTCTCGACAGCCAGATTCTCAAGCTCGTCGATCTGAAACCGTAGCAGTTCAATGTGTGATCGGCGATCCTGCTGCTTCATCTGCAAGTTGGAAAGCTCCCTGGCTGCAGTGTTCCATTGCCGCCACTGATGCTGCAATTTGTTCAGCAGCTTTTCATTGCCGGCATAAGCATCCAGCAGCGCGCGTTGATAAGGGGCTTTGAGCAGGGATTGATGTGCATGTTGCCCATGGATATCAACCAGTTTTTCGCCCAGTTGAGTGAGAGAGGCGAGTGTTACAGGCGTATTATTGATAAAAGCGCGGGAGCGCCCTTTCATCGTGAGCACCCGGCGCACCAGGCAGTCGCATGATTCATCCAGCAATTCCTGTTCGCGCAGCCACTGTTTTGCCTCGGTGTTGTCCGCGAGATCGAAAGCCGCAGTAATCTCGGCTTTTTCGTGGCCGCTGCGAATCAGGCTGATGTCCGCCTTGTTGCCAAGTGCGAGTCCGAGAGAGTCGATGAGGATGGATTTACCTGCCCCGGTTTCACCAGTGAGAGCGCTCATGCCTGAATCAAGATCAAGTGACAACTCGTCTATAGTCACGAGATGACGGATATGCACGGAGGTTAACATTTAGCGAGACCTGGTATTAGATGACGAGACATGAAGATCTATTAGTCTCTCGCCAAGACGCAGAGACCCAAAGAGGTTTTCTTGGCGTGTTTGCGGCTTTGCGAGAGCCAGGATTATAATTTGGTTCATATGTATAGATACTGGTCACTCAAGAATGTTAGGGATGAGGCAGAATTTAAAGTACCAAGATGCGCCGAATTTTTGTTTGTGGTTTTTGTTGCCACGTCGGGCGCA
>JADWMH010000279.1 GCA_015767355.1 Gammaproteobacteria bacterium | reverse complement strand
TCGATATCCAGCAGGCCGTACTGGCGCGCACCCGGGAGAAACTGGAGATGCTGGAAAAACACGTTGCTCAGCTGGAACAATTAAAGAAATAAAACAGGAAATATCACTCATGATAGCCAGGGATCGGCATGTCACTCTCAATTGTTAACAGCCGCTCGGGTGCGGGCATATCCGCACCGCTGGTAACCATTGAATCCCACCTCGGCAACGGTCTGCCCGCCTTCAACATCGTTGGACTGCCCGAAAAAGCCGTACAGGAGAGCCGCGAACGTGTGCGTGCGGCCATCACAAATTCTGAATTTGAATTTCCTGCGCGTCGCATCACCATCAATCTTGCGCCTGCGGATGTTCCCAAAGAGGGGAGCCGCTTTGATCTGCCGGTCGCTGTCGGCATACTCGCTGCCACAGGTGATATTCCGCAACAGCAGCTCCACCACTACGAATTCATTGGCGAGCTCGCGCTCTCGGGTGGGATTCGCCCGATCTCCGGCGTTCTACCGGCTGCACTGGCCGCCCATCGCAACGAAAAAAAACTCATCGTTCCGGCCGCCAATGCAGAAGAGGCATCCCGGGTCACCGGACTGGAAGTCTATGCTGTCGCACATCTTCTCGAAGTGACTGAACATTTCAATCAAACGCGGCAAATCGAACCATTCAGCGCTGAATATGAAGAGGTCACTGATTATTCTCCGCCGGATCTCAGTGAGATCATCTCCCAGGAAGCCGCCAAGCGTGGCCTGACCATTGCTGCTGCCGGCGGGCATTCCATGCTAATGACAGGCCCTCCCGGTACAGGCAAGACCATGCTTGCCAATCGTCTGCCCGGGCTGCTGCCCGTCATGACTTCAGATGAAGCACTCGAAAATGCCGCCATTCGCTCGATTGCAGGCCAGGAGTTTGATGTCAGCAGGTGGCGCATCCGGCCATTCAGATCTCCGCATCACTCCGCATCAGCGGCAGCACTCGTAGGCGGTGGAACCATACCTCGCCCCGGAGAGATCTCCCTGGCCCATAACGGCGTGCTGTTTCTCGATGAGTTGCCTGAATTTGAACGGCGCGTACTCGAAGCACTGCGCGAACCGCTGGAGAATGGCGCCATTACCATTTCACGCGCCGGACGACAGGCGGATTTCCCTGCAAAATTTCAACTCATTGCCGCGATGAATCCCTGCCCCTGCGGATATCTCGGCGATCCTCGCAGAAACTGCCGCTGTTCATCCGAACAGATCAGCCGTTACCGCAACAAGATATCAGGACCACTGCTTGATCGTATTGACATACAGATAGAGGTTCCTGCTTTAGCAGCAGGAGAGTTACTTTCCAGGCCGGATTCAACAATAACGAGCCAGGAGATTCGACAACATGTCGAGCAGGCGCACAAGAGTCAGCTGCAGCGTCAGCAACGCCTGAACAGTCAGCTCAATGTGAAGCAAATCGAGGAGTTTTGCATTCTGCAGCCCGGCGATGAATCATTGCTGCTGCAGGCCATAGAGAGCCTGAGCCTGTCGCACCGCGCCTACCACCGGATCTTAAAACTGGCGCGCACCATCGCCGATTACAACCGGCAGCAACTGATAGAGACAACGCATCTCACTGAAGCGATCAGATACCGGAGTCTGGAAAGAACAGCGTGATGGAGAGGTTGATTCGATGAGAATAGGTAACATCTCAATAACCCTGCGCAGACTCGATTAATGCACGGATTTTTTGAGACGATACGAGAATAGTTGCAGACTGAACTGCTGTCCAGTCTGCAACAAATCGTCTCCCCCTCAGAAAGAGGGGGAGGGCCGACTATCTATCCTTGAACATGTCGCGACTTCCACTTTCGAGTTCGTCACCAACCTCGACAGGATTCGGCACACTGATCGTCGGAGCTCGCCATCCACCGGGCATCTCACCCATTTCACTTGGCGCATTCATGCCATCATCCCACATATCCTCAAACATATCCTTGGGATCGCCACTGTCGAACCACTTGTCGGGGCCGCTGTTGCGACCGGTAAACGGCATTCTACCGCCCCTGCCGCTTCTACTGCCACCCCACGGCATACTGCTGTTACGACCTCCCCATGGCATACTGCTGTTCCTGCCGCCCCATGGCATGCTGCTTCCTCTACCCCCGCGACCACCCCATGGGCTATTGTTTCTACCGCCCCAGGGCATACTCCAGCTGCTGTTTCTGCCACCCCAGGGCATGTCCCAGCTGCTATCCCGTCTGTCACGACTATCCCGTCTGTCACGACTATCCCGTCTGTCACGACTATCAGGTCTGCGATCAGAGCCTCTTGCAGATCTGTCACGCGGTGGGCCACTACGGTAATCACCTCGTGGAGGAGGTCCTGAAGGACGCTGTCCGGCGCTAGCTGCACGGGGAGGAGGTCCTG
>JADWMH010000103.1 GCA_015767355.1 Gammaproteobacteria bacterium | reverse complement strand
GGTCATGGGGAGTATCCGTCTCCGGCACCAGCAACTTCGCCATCAACAGGCCGCCGGGAGCAGCCATAAAGGATGCAGCCACCAGGTAGTTGAGATCGATACCCAGCGAAGCATAACCTGCCAGCACCGCCCCCGCCACGGACGCCAGGCCGCCGGACATGACAGCAAACAGCTCCGACTGTGTCATTTTTCTGATGTAGGGCTTGACGACGAGCGGTGCCTCTGTCTGACCGACAAAGACGTTGGCCGCGGCGGACATCGACTCGGTGCGGCTGGTTCCGAGCATCTTCTGCAGGGCTCCGCCAAAAATTTTGATGACCAACTGCATGATGCCCATGTAGTAGAGCGCCGCCATCAGGGATGCAAAAAAGATGATGATGGGCAGCACCTTGAAGGCAAACACAAAACCACCACCGCCAAATACCTCAAACATTTTGTCACTGACGAGGCCGCCAAACAGAAAGGCGATGCCTGCATTGGCGCTGTCGATCACCGCCTGAACGCCATTGGAGATAGTTTGTAGAATACCCGCGCCGGAAGAGGTAAGAATAACGAAAGCAGCAATTGCCGCCTGAAGAGCGAAAGCCCCGCCGACGGTTCGCAGATTGATCGCTTTGCGGTTGCTTGAGAATATGATAGCGATCAGGATGAGTACTGCAATCCCGACAAGTCCCATGACAATTTGCATTGTTACTCTCCGTTTTTAGTGTAGTTATTGAATGAATTGCAGGAAATTCAACTATCGTTATGAGGTTTGATACTGCACCATATTTCAAATGTTGTCCAGAATGCATTTGTCAGAACAACGTAGTTGGCAGTTGGCAGTTGGCAGTTGGCAGTTGGCAAAATTCTATCGGGCCATTGCCATCTGCAACACTTTTTTACGGAAGACTGAAGACTGAAGACTGAAGACTGCCAACTTTTTTTCAAATGATGACCGCAAAAGTTGCCATGATCATCAGCACCAGGTAACGGGGCTGCGCCAGCAGCTGCTCCACGCGCTGCATATAAACACCCAGGTGCTGAATCACGCCCAGCAGGCCATCTCCGCTTCCCTTGAGAATCAAATGCTCCTCGAACCAGTTCATGGCGTTTGCGGTTTTCTCCATGGTTCTACCTGCGAAGCCACGGCCGCGGCCGATATTGGCGACCCACTGGCGCTCTCCACCACGGGTAAGACTGCTCTGCTCATTAGGCAGCCCCGCTATGCGGTTGACCACTTTATCATCGAAATCCACCAACTCTTTGGAGAGCGCAGCGACCGGACGAATCAGCAGCCATTCGGCCAGCTGGTCGAGCCACAGGCGCTGCAGGGCGGCAGTGTAGAGTGGCTGCTGCCGCGCCAGCCATGGAGGAACCGGACGCGCAGCCCGGGTGACCATGTGCATCAGCCCCGGTGAAACCAGGAACTGGTAGGCGCGCCAGATTGCATGCAGCGCCAGATACCATGCCGCAAATTCAAACCAGCCAAGTCCACAGCTGACGAACATCAAACCCACCTGGGTTGTGGTGGAGAACATCAGCGAGCTCTTGATATCTGTCTGCACCAGACCGCAGAGCCATCCATACAGCGCCGTCAATCCACCGATGAACATCAGCGCCCACATCATCACCGGCGTCTGCTCGATCAATGGCTGCAGGCGAATCACCAGGTAGACGCCGGCATGCACCATCAGAGAACCGTAGAAAATAGCACTGGATGGCGTCGGCCCCTCAAGCGCCTTGCTGATCCAGGCGGCAAAAGGGAGCTGTGCAGATTTTGCCAGAGCCGCCACCAGGAAACCGGCGATCAACATGCCCCGCATCAGCGTTTGTTGGTCACTCTCTAGCGATGACAACAGCGTCCATTCTGTGGTGCCGAACAACGATATGGAGACAAACAGCCCGAGGATGAATCCTGCATCTCCGATTCTGTTGGTGATGAATGCGTAGTTGGCATTTTGTGTTGCCGTATTGCGATCGATCGCATATCCAATCAGCAGGTAAGAGCTGACACCAGCCAGCTCCCAGCCAACAAAGGTGAGCACACCACTGCCTGCCAGCACGATCAGCAGCATCGCCGAGGCAAACAGGCTGAGGATCATGAAGAAACGCTGAAAACCCGCCTCGCGGTGCATGTAGTTCACCGAAAAACGTATCGCAATCAGCAGCAGCAGCGCGAACAGTGTTCCAAATGCAAGTCCCAGTCCATCCAGCAGCACACTGACGGCAATCGTGAACTCCCCGCTGTGGAACCATTCACCATATAGCAGGTAGCCTGGAATGCCGTGGATCACAGACTCGACAACCAGCGCCAGCATCAATACAAAGGAGACTGCAATAGCACCGACGGCAACCATAAATGTATGCCGCTCTCCTGACTCACCCCGATTGACTCCCAGCAAAAAGCCGGCGCCGATCCATGCGGCCGCCAGCAGCGGCAGCAGTGGAACCAGCCACGCGATCTGATTAAGCATGCACCGCCTCCTGTTTCAGCATCACCGGCTCAAGCGGCTGCATATGCCCGTCGTACCAGTCCGATGACTGCTCGACTGTCTGCAACGGTTTCACTTCACCATCCCAGGGAATAAAACCCTGCTGCGGGTCAAACAGAGAGATCTCCCCGCTGTCGGGATCGATCGCAGAGACCAGCAGCCAGCCGTTGCCGATCAGCTGCTGCAGCGGAGGCTGACGCTGATAGACTTTTGTCAAAATTTCAACGCTCGCCTCCACCAGCACATGCAGGCGCATCGCCTCGTGAATCTCGATCATCTGCCGCGGCAGGCCGGTGCGCAGATCCGAGTTTGCGCCCTCCATCACCCCGAAAAACCCGGTCACATTGTGCATCACCTTGGTGCCGCATCCAAAATGCTCATTATTCACTGTTGAGAAGTAGTATTCGAGATTGATGCCTGCGCCTACAGGGCCATTCGAGAGCAGCAGCAGCTCGATGATAGCGCCATCCGCGTCCGTGGTCGGATCATAGGAGATCAAAAATGTGCGCCGGTCCAGAAACAGTCCCTGGCTGACCGAGCGGCGGCCGATGACTGCCGAAGCATTGGTCGCGTGTCCCAGTTCAGGACGCGCCTGGCTGAAATCAAACGAACGCCCGGCAATATGCGAGACCGCCCGGGCGAGGGTTGGTTTTATTGGCGCTGAGGCAAATTTACGGCAGCGTTCATGCGCCGAGAGTTCCGTCGCCTGCGCCACTTCTCCCCGCAGCTGCTCAAACTGCTGATGAAACTGCAGCGGCATCATCTCGATATCGAACCACTCGATCTCCTCGCTGCCGGTGTTGTGAACAGCGCCTACAAACCACACATCATCCGGAATATCTATTCCCTGCTCCTGCAGCATGGTACGGATCTGCGGACGATTGGCCATTTGTGCAAAAGAGCGCGCATTGGGACCGCTGTGGTTGCCGCTGCAGGCGCCGCAGTCATAGGCTGATGCATGCGGATTGTTCTCGCTGCTCGAGCCATGTCCAAACAGCACCACGAATGGCGCAAACCCCTTTGCCAACCCCATGGTGCGCAGCAACTGGGCGACGATCTGCGCCTGCTCCCGGTCGGAGAATCCATGCCGGTTGTGCTCAACCGTACCCTCCGGAGCCGAGTCATCGGCTGTCAGCGCCAGCGTGGTCGGCACCTCGAGATCGATGCCTTTGCGCATGAAGGCCGAGAAACGGCCAAACTGCAGCGGCGCAGCGATCTTACCTACCAGCGTCGCCAATGCTGCAGGCGCAGAGACAATGATTGCCAGTGTGGAGGAGAGCAGATTCCTGCGCACCTCCTGACCAAGAAAATTCTTCACCAGTATGCGTTTACGATGACGTTCCTTGTGCTGTTGATAGAGTTCGGAGGCGCTTTCCCGTGGTATTTCATCCAGCTCATGCGAGGGCGTTCTGACAACCGGGCACAGCGCAGTCACCTTGTCATCATCCAGCCCTTTCCAGTTGATCACGGTATTGTAAAATGCAGCCGCTCCGAGCGTCTCCAGCTCCGGGTTCAGCCCTTCGAGGTGGCGGCGCATCGCCTCTTCACGCTCATCCATGCAAAAAACCAGCTGCGCCCGGGGGCGCAGCTTGCGAGTTTTCCAACGGCCACGCCGGTGATTGTTGCTGATGGCATTGAGAAACTGGTCGCGGTAGTTGATCTCATAGGCCTGCAGCCACACAAAGCCCGATTTCTCCTCATCGAGCCGCTGCAAACAATCAAAGATTGTTGCAATCTGCTCTTTTTCCAGGAGCAGAACGCTCCCGGCATCCATCCCCATGCTCTGCGCCAGGCGAAACAGCTGCCAGCCATGACGGTAAGGTGTATGGAATCCGGGGCGGTCGTAGGAGGGGCTCTGCTGCCAGTTCCAGATCATATCGGCGACGATCTTCCATGGCGTGTACTCTTCATCGAGCCTGGAATCCTGCCCGGCAAGGCGCTGTGCGCGATTGCTGAGAAATTCAGGAAGACGCTTGTTGAACAGCGTATAGCGCACAAAGAATTCAGAACGGCGACGGCGGAAATACCAGCGGATCGTCGGCAGGGTCGCCTCGATGCGCCATTTACGCCGCGTCAGGCGCTGTGCATAGAGACGCTCCAGCACAAGACGCACCGCCAGGTAGTCCATCATATCGATCGGAGCAGGCTGCCCCTCGTAATCGGGATGCAGATGACGCCACAGGAACATTCCCGACCATCCCGGCAGCTCCAGCGCCAGCCTCTGCAGATAACCCTCCCATGCAGATTCCTCCAGGCCGAGTTGTTTCAACTCAACGATGATCGCCTCAAAAGGATCATCCGGGACCAGTTGCAGCTGATCCTGCCAGTCAGGCATCTGTGTATCATACTGAACCATGTCCTCCATGGAACTTTCACGCCAGGCATGGAAGAAGCCTCCGGCGCTGTCACCATTGCGCCAGGAGGCAACCCCCTGATCGAGACAGGAAGCCAGATGCCGCAGCAACGCCGGACGATAATCATCCAATACATCATGACCCGTCAACATCTTCAGCAGGCCGCGCAGGGTGATCTCATCACCAACCTGGCTCCACAACTGCGTCTGCAGATGGTCCGACTCCTTGTGAACCAAACGATGCAACAGCAGGTTGTCGACTGACTCCACCTGCTCTGATTCAGCAAGCGAGTTCAACAACTCCTCTGCATACTCCGCAGACATGTCGGCCAGCTCTTCAGGATGCAGAAACTGCTGATCGATCTCCAGCACCTGCATGCAGGCTTCCCACAGACCGGATATCGCTTCGGCTTCGCTGCCGCCGCTTGCCGACAGCAGGCTGTCGCGGCTGTGTTGCAAAATATCCGGCTGAAAACTTTTCAGTGCATACTCCTCCTCAATCTGCCAGTTCAGTTGACAGGCGGTGACGCTGTGCAACGGATGCAGCATCGCCTGCAGGTAGATGTCAGCACGTGTGAGGCCCGGTGTGATCTGCTGCTGCGCTTCGAGTTCAGTGTCGGCATCGATCACAGCACGCAGATCCTTCTCCTGGATGCGGCCTTTTTGATAATACTCCCGGTACTTGTGCGCCGGTTCATAGCCATAGGCCCCGGTGAGCTCATGCACGGTTTTCAGAGCATCGGGAAATACCAGGTGCTCAAAACCATGCAGGGTATTGTGGTGTACAAAATCCTTGATCGGCGCCTGTCCGGGCAGCACATGTTCGAAATGCTCGATCAGATGCTTCAGCCTGGCTCGAATATCCTGTTGTTTGTCAGTATGCTTCACGGGGTTGGTTTTAGGTTTTAGGTTTTACGTCCTATGTACAACCGAGACCACGTCTCAGACTGACAAGGCATGAAAGAGATTGTTTTCTCTCGCCAAGACGCCAAGAACGCAAAGGTTTTTCTTGGCGGTCTTTGCGTCTTTGCGTCTTTGCGAGAAATTATAAGATTCTTAAACATCGTGAGTCCGAGATCTGATCTCGCTAAAAAATATCATTGAACTGTGTGATTGCCGCAGTTGAGATCTCCATCATCGGCCCGGGCATCACACCGAGTGCAATCACTCCGGCAACCAGTATGGTGGCTGCAATCGTCTCAATCAGCCTCAAATCCTGGACATCGCGCATATTGTCACGCGTCGGGCCGGTAAATAGACGCCCGATAGTGCGCATTGCGTAGACCGTGCTGATGAGCACGCCCAGGGTCAATATGATGACCAGCCAGCCCCACTCCTGAAAACCGCCGATCAGAATATGCAACTCTGCAACAAAGCCAAAAGTTCCGGGGAAGCCGATAGCCGCAATAAATGCCAGGGTCAGAAAAAAGGCAAACCTTGGCGTGACACGGATTAGTGAACTGTAATCCGCGAGGTCGCGCGTATGTGTGCGTTCATAGAGCAAACCGATAAGCAGAAATGTTGCACCCGCAACCAGGCCGTGCGCCACCATCTGAGCGATGGCGCCGCTCATACCGATTTCGCTCAGCGTAGCGATCCCAAGCAGCACCACTCCCATGTGGCTCACCGAGGAGTAAGCGATCATCTTCTTCAAATCACGCTGCTTCCATGCCAGCAAGCCACCATAGATGATGCTGATCATCGCCAGTGCGAGCAGCAGGTTCTGTAGAGCAATGACCGCATCCGGCAGCATTCCTGCAGCACGGATAATACCGTAGGCTCCCATCTTCAGCAGGATCCCCGAGAGCAGAATACTGATCGGTGCCGGAGCTTCGACATGCGCCAGCGGCAGCCAGCCGTGCAGCGGAAACACCGGCATCTTGACGCCAAAGCCAATCAGGAGGCCGAGAAAAATCATGACCTGGCGGCCTTCAGAGAGGCCGCTCTCGACCTTCATCATCTCCGCCATGGCGAATGAGTGGTGAGGCGTCGCATCAAAAAGCACCAGCAGGCTGATGAGCATGAAGACCGAGCCACCCATGGTGTAAAGGACAAAGTTCAGCGATGCCATCTGCCGGTTTTTACCACCCCAGCGGTCGATGAGAAAAAACAGCGGGATCAGCGTCATCTCCCAGAAGACATAGAAGATCGCCCAGTCCTGAGCCATAAAGACGCCCATCATGGCTGTTTCAAGCACCAGGATCAGCAGGTAGTAACCTTTTACGCGCTCCTTGATGCCGCCGGAAGCCATGATGGCAACCAGGCACAGCAGCGCCGCAAGCAGCACCATCGGCAGTGAGATGCCATCGACACCAACAGCGTAAGAAGTTCCCAGACGCGGGTTCCAGATGAACTGTTCATAAAGCTGCACAGCAGGATTCGAGGCATCAAAAAGATCCAGCAGCAATAAAGCCAGCGCCATCGTCATTACCGCCGTGAGCAGAGCAATAACGCGGATCAGCTGTGCGCGATTGCCGGGAACGACGGCAATTAACAGCGCTCCGCAGAGAGGCAACAACAGCAACAGTGTAAGGATATGTTCCATGAAAAGAGAGTTTTCAGTTATCAGTTTGCAGTTTGCAGTAGGCGGTAAAACAGGAAAAGAGAGTTTATTAGGGGCTTATTATGCCGTAAATAT
>JADWMH010000278.1 GCA_015767355.1 Gammaproteobacteria bacterium | reverse complement strand
TCGCGCAGCAGCGAGGAGGTGCGGTCACGACTGCCGTCATCCACGAAAATCACCTGGTAGCTGTGCTCAAGCGCATCCAGGGCGGCATACAGCCGGGGGAAGAGCGCAGGCAGCACCTCCTCTTCGTTATAAGCCGGCACGACCACGGTAATGAGCGGAAATTCGTCCTCTTCCAATTCATCCATCGGCGTCATGTTGCATTCACTCCGCAAAGTAATTGACTCAATGCTGCGCAAACCTGTTCGACATCAGTATCCTGCATACTAGGAAAAAGCGGCAGCGTCAGTGTCTGTTCACCGATTCGCTCCGCCTCGGGAAAATCCCCGGGTCCGTAGCCGTAACTCCGATAGAGCGAAAAGAGGTGCATCGCCGGATAGTGTACACCACTGCCGACCCCCAGCTTCTGCAAGCGCTGCTGAAACGTATTTCGCGACATCCCCAAAGCGGCGAAATCGATGCATACGCACAGCATGTGCCAGCTATGACCTTCCTGATCACGCGGAATCACCAGCGCCGCATGCTGCGGCAGCAGCCTGATATAAGCCTGCGCCAGCTCACGCCGGCGGCGGTTGAAAGCATCCAGCCTGGAGAGCTGCACCAGGCCAATAGACGCGCTGACGTCGGCAAGATTCATCTTGCCGCCCCATTCAGGGACGTCCATATTGCCCTGCGCGTCTTTTTCGATGCCATGAAATCGGATGCGCTCGATGCGGCGCAGCAGCTGCATGTCGCTGCTTGCAATGGCGCCGCCCTCGATGGTGGTCATATTCTTGTTGGGGTGGAAGCTGAAACAGACCGGATTGCCCGCAGCACCGATCATTCTGCCGTCAACCTTGCTGCCTATAGCCTGAGCAGCATCTTCGATCACAATAAGCCGGCTGCGTTCCGCCAGATCATACAATGACTGCATCTCCACCGCCAGACCGGCAAAATGAACCGGCATGACCGCCCTGGTGCGGGGTGTCACGGCGGCTTCCACCTGCTGCACGGAAAGGTTGCGGCTAACCGGATCAACATCGACAAACACCGGCGTCGCCCCAACTCTGACCACGACGTTGGCTGTCGCGGTAAAGCTCATGGCGGGAAGTATCACCTCATCACCGGAGCCGACATTCAACGCAATAAACGTAGCCTCCAGGGCGCTGGTGGCAGAGTTGAGGAGGCGCACACTCACACCGCCGCCAATATAGTCAGCCAACGCCTGTTCCAGGGCATCAACCTTTGGCCCGGTTGTCAGCCAGCCGGATGCCAGCACCTCATTCACAGCTTGCTGCTCTTCAGCTCCGAGAGTCGGGCGTGTAAATGGCAATATGTTCTTATTCATGCTCTCGCCAGGATGTAGACGCCAATGATGATGATCCCGATACCACCGAGTTTGGCGACACTCAACACCTCGCCAAACAGCATCCATGCAGCAAAAGCGTTGACGACATAGCCGATGGAGAGCATCGGATAGGCAATACTGACATCCACACGCGAGAGTGCGAGTATCCAGATGATCACGCTGATGCCATAGCAAAAAAGGCCGGCCCATAACCAGGGTTCGGACATCAGTCTCAAAGCTACTCCGGAAGAGCCGGAAACGCTCAGGGAGATGGCCCCCATCCCTTTGACACTCGCCTTGAGCGCCAGCTGGGCAACTGCATTGAGCAGCACACCAGTAAGAATCAACAGAAAACCGGACATTGTCATCGCCTTGTCACCGCCACTTTTTTTGTATCCTCATAAATTAATATCATTGGCAGCCCGTCACTCTTCAAACGTTGATAATCCCTGAGGCGAAGCAGAGCCACTGACTGTCCCTTCTCCTGCAGCCAGCGGACGCGAAAACTCTGCATGTCCGGAATCCATTTACCAGGCTCCTGATGAATGCCCATCTCCAGTTCAGATGTTGTGATCGCCAGTTGCAGCGTCCGCCCCAGATAGAACGGCAGTGACTGTGGATAGATCCCTACACTATAAACGATAGTCTCCGCATCGGCATAGGGCTGTATCACATCAGCCAGTTTTTTGTTTGATCGGTATTCACCCAGATGCTGATAACCCAGCATCAGCAGCTGCATCGAAAGCAGTGCGGCAACAGCCACTGCAGTGACCGCTTTGACTCCCCTTGCAGCAAACAGATAACACGCCGCCAGCCCCCCTGCAATCATCACCAATGCTGCGGGAAGAGCCCAGTTGCGAAAGCTGTTGATGTGCTCGACAGAGACCTTCTGCGTTGCAAACTGCTCAGCGAAAAAACTTGCGCCAACCAGCAGGGCGCCAAAACCAATCAGCGGCCAGGCAACCATATTCACATTTGCATCAGACTTCAACTGCCGCGCCATCAGTAGTGCAAGCGGTGGAAACAGCGGCAGCAGATAGGGCGCCAGCATCGAACGTCCGAGCGAGAAAAAGAAACGGAATAGTG
>JADWMH010000102.1 GCA_015767355.1 Gammaproteobacteria bacterium | reverse complement strand
TTTCCCGGTTCCAGGCAGGCCTTGCCGCCATCGGCCTGTGTAGTGACCGCATAGGGGCATTCGGACAGCAATCCGTTATTCATGACCCACGCATAGCCCGGCCTGGAATAAAATTCAGGGCGGAAACTCGATGTGAAAAAGCGGTCGCTGAAAAGCCTGCGTGACGCATTCAGAATAAAGATGTGGAATTGGGTTTCTGAAATGGCAAAACCGTGCGGGCGCGTATATTCAGCCAGCCAGCCAACGATGTTATCGACGTCCTCGATATTATCGACGATGGATCCGTCAGGATGCCCCAGGCAGTCGTTGATGAAACTGCCGTCAGCGTTTCGTTGCACTTTCGAGATGATCTTGCCGGCATCGCATTTGTGTGTGCCGTAGATCTCCCGCATACGTCTGACTGTCTCTTCCTGATGCTTGCGCCAGGAATTCTCCTTCTGCAGATGCTGGTCAACGAAGTCATCAAAGCCGGTCAGCGTCTTCAGGCCGATCTGGCGGCGGAATTCATTGAATCTTGGAACCCCGCGTTCACGATCGCGGATCAGATCCAGCGCGAGGATATCGAGTTTTCCGCTTGCCGAATCCAGGTGCGGCATCGGCAAATTTTGTAGAAAAAGCGGCTGATTGCGCAGATGCAGCAATCCCAGGCGCTGGCGTCCCATGCTCAATGCCCAGTTGTCGATACCGCCCTGTTGCATATGTATTGTGGCGCCGCCTCTGGCAGTCTCGACAACAGGGGTGTTTAAAATAATTTGATTCGGCGCCCGGACATCACGAAACTCGATCAAATCCGGCACCAGCGCATGCAAACGATAGACGGAAGTAAACTCCTCGGGGAAATTAAAAGGCGATCCAAAATGGTTGATGCCGCCGTTGACATCCTCTTCGAGGTTGTCCAGACTCCAGCCGTCATGCTTCCACCACAGTATGCCCTCCGGCTTTTTGTTGTTCAGGCCGAAAATACCGGCGCCTGAGGCGAACACCGAGTAGAGGGAGTTGGATTTTTTTGCATCTGCCGAATCAGAAAACCAGCCGGCCACTTTGGCGGAGGTCCTGCTGAACAGATTTTCATCCTTCTCATGGTTGAACAATCCGTACCAGTTGGCGTTCATGCCGGCAAACAGGGGTTCGTCATACAGCAGCTGTGTGGTCCACTCGATGGTGTGTATTTTTGCAATCTCTGCTGCAACCACCAGTCGGGCGACCTGGTAGAGGCGTTCATCTTCAACATCTTTCAGGGAAATGACTCGCTCCGGGTTATCCGGATCACGCAGGCCGGAGTCGGCATCCGGCGTCTGTTTCTGCAGCTGGCGAAATCTGTCGACAAAGTAGTTGTGTTCACGGCTAAACAGGTTGTGATAAAAGCTCGTGCCGATGTTCCAGTTGTCCGGAAAGCCGGCGGCCTCCTGTCCCCGCCACTGGGGTTGCACCGGGCATTTTTCCGAATAGCTCTCACAGGCTGGAAGCAGCGGCAGATAACTGTTTTTCAGGAGCAGTTTCGCCGGGTCTTGCGGATCCCGCTGCACGCGTTTGAGTGACAGCGTGTCGTGGCCATAGATCTGTGAGGCATCCCACCAGGCGGTAATAAGGTTGTTGGTGGTGTTGTGAGCACGGCTGGAGTAGTTCCGGCCATCGTGGCTGAATGTCGATGCCGGCGTTGTCTCTGCGTACAGTGAAGGTTCGCGTCGGTCAGTTTCACGGCATCCAAGTGCGCGCGCCTCATCAGTGAGACAGCCGACTGCCTGCAATTCCGGCGTGTTGCGGCCTTCACTGGTGTGTGAGAACCAGTCGTGTGTCATGAATTGAATCCAGAATGCAGCCAGCACATTGAAAAAAGGCGCTTTCAGATAATCGCAGTTGGCATCCACTGAAAAGTTTCCGTCACCCAGACCCTGGTTGCAGCCGTTGTCCGGAGATTGCTCCCGGGTGAACAGTTTCCTGCTGATAAGCTGCGGGTCCGGCTGCAGCAAACCGATGCGGTTGGCATGCCGGTTTTGTGTCAGTTCATTCAAACCCAGGCGAGGGAAGGTGGCATCGAACTGCATATTGCGGCCGAACGGCATTCCCGAGGAACCCATCAGGGGGTTGACCAGGTCATTGCAGATGCCTGTAAGGGTTCGGTGGGTGATCAACTCACCACTGCAAACTTGTCTTTCATCCCCACCCACATCCCGGTAACGTTTGTGATCAGGAGGCAGCCGCATCGCATCCCATTGCTTCAGGGTTGCTCCAGGCCGGTCATCACGTCCCTTGATATACTCTTCATAGGTCAATTGGTCAAACAGGTTGAACTTGATCAGTTCGATGCGCTGGTATTCGAGATCCAGCAGTGCGCCGTCAACACCCCGACCATTGGGAAGCAGATGCATTCCGAGCAGGGTAATGGCATCATCACCATCATGTTTGCTGCGCGCATCTGCCGTTGCATAGTAATTTTGCCAGTCTACCCAGGGAGTATGACGGTATTTCACCGCCTTTTCACCACTGCGGCAGCGGGCAGTCACCTCTTCGACCTTGCCGAGGAATCGTCTTGAGCGGTCATCAGAGACTTCCAGCAGACCGCCTTTAGCTGACTCAATACAGGCCGATAGATCGCTCTGTGCATACACAATCATAGGGGAGAAAAAGAGAAGAGGAGCAAGCAGAGAAGAGAGTGCGGCCACCCGCAGTCTGATTATTGATTTGTGGATTTTCATTTCATATCTCTTTTGTTCAGTTCCAGGTGAAGCTTCATGCGCGAAATTCCCATATTTGCCTGGAATATTTGAAGGCGCAGTCAGAAATCCCGACTATTTTTGTAGGTTTTACTAATGACTATAGGACAAGATGACGAGAATTCAAGGTAAGAGGACCCGGCAATCAATCTTCTAGTGAGATCAGGTCTCAGACTGACAAGGCATGAAAACATTTTCTCTCGCAAAGCTTCCGCGTCCTGCTCACGCCCCTCACCTACATCCATGTAGGCGAAGACGCCAAGACCGCCAAGAAAAACCTTTGCGTCCTTTGCGTTCTTAGCGAGAGATTCTTTTAAAACTTGACTCATTTGCAAGCATTTTAGTGAATCAAGGATTCTAGTGAGATGCTTGAGGCACTGATTCTTTCTACTCACAGTCTCGTGACGGATAGCTGAATGACTGCCTTCGGTATACAATTCCGCCCATCATGACCGAAGAGAAAAACTTTCCTCAACTGCTCGAACTGGAGCAGTGCCTGCTTGCCGACCGCAAGGCATTTGCAAAACGCCTGCGCGGATTGCAACGGCGCAAAAAAACCGGACAGCCTTTTGATCAGGGTCTGGAGCGCCTGCAGCAGGATATTGACAGGTCGAAACAGATTGTCAACAAACGCCAGGCATCTCCCGAGAAGATCTCTTATCCTGCTGAACTGCCGGTATCGCAGCGTCTGCATGAGATTCAGGAGCTGGTCTCTAAGCACCAGGTCATCGTCCTCTGTGGTGAGACCGGCTCGGGGAAATCGACCCAACTGCCCAAGATCTGCCTCTCCCTGGGGCTTGGTGTTTTTGGGCGCATCGGTCACACCCAGCCGCGGCGCATCGCCGCCCGCAGCCTGATGTCTCGTATCTCCACCGAGCTTGATTCAGCAGCGGGGGATGTGGTTGGCTACAAGGTGCGTTTCAAAGATCATGTGCGCCCGCACACAAGGGTCAAGCTGATGACTGATGGCATTCTGCTCAACGAGATTCAGCAGGATCCATGGCTGTATGAATATGATGTGCTGATCATCGACGAAGCCCACGAGCGCAGTCTGAATATCGATTTTCTGCTGGGATATCTGCAACTGCTGCTGCCCCGGCGTCCGGACTTAAAGGTTATTATTACCTCGGCGACCATCGATCCCGAACGTTTTTCCAAACACTTCAACGACGCCCCAATTCTCGAAGTGAGCGGGCGCACCTACCCGGTCGAGGTGCGCTATCAGCCGCCGCAGGAGGAGGACGCCAGCGAGCGTAACGAGAGTATGCAGCAGGCGATTCTGGATGCCGTGGATGATCTCTCCAGTGAGAGCCGTGGTGATATCCTGATCTTTCTCTCAGGTGAACGGGAGATTCGCGAAACCGCCGAGCATCTGCACAAGCACAGATTACAGTTGACGGAGATTCTGCCGTTGTATGCGCGTCTTTCACCTGCCGATCAGGCAAAGATTTTCCGCACCTCATCGAGCAGGCGCATCATTCTCGCGACCAATGTTGCCGAGACGTCGCTGACAGTTCCCGGTGTGCGCCATGTCATCGATGTCGGTTTTGCGCGCATCAGCCGTTACAGCCACCGCAGCAAGGTGCAGCGCCTGCCGGTCGAGCGCATCTCGCAGGCATCGGCAAACCAGCGCAAGGGACGTTGCGGGCGGGTTGCCGATGGCATCTGCATTCGTCTCTACTCTGAAGAGGATTTTGACGCACGCCGCGAATTTATCGAGCCGGAGATCCAGCGCACCAATCTTGCATCGGTTATTTTGCAGATGAAGCTGCTGCATTTTGCCGATATCGAGCAGTTCCCCTTTATCGATCCGCCGCATCCCCGTCTCGTCAGTGATGGCTACCGTCTGCTTGAGGAGGTGCTTGCTGTCGATGCGCAACGCAATGTCACCCGTCTCGGGCGGCAGATGGCCAGGGTGCCGGTTGATCCTCGAATCGGCCGCATGCTGCTGGAAGCGGCGCACACACACTGTTTGCGGGAGTTGCTGATCATTGCAGCGGCGCTGTCGGTACAGGATCCGCGTGATCGTCCCCTGGAGAAGCAGCAGGCGGCCGATGAAGCGCACGCACTGTTTCAGCATCAGGAATCAGACTTCCTCGCCTATGTCAGCTTGTGGGATCATCTCGAGGAGCAGCGCCGCCATCTCAGTCGGCGCAAGTTCAACAACCATTGCCGCAGCCGCTTTCTCTCCCCGACCAGGGTGCAGGAGTGGCATGACATCCACCAGCAGCTGCGTGCGCAGATGCATCAGCTGAAATACAAAGAGAACACCAAAGAGGCTGGTTACGAAGCGGTGCACAAGGCAATACTCAGCGGTCTGCTGTCGCACATCGGCTTTCGTGAAAGCGGCAGCGACAACGACTACAAGGGCGCGCGCGGCAGCCGTTTCTATCTCTTTCCCGGTTCGGTGCTCTTCAAGAGCAAGCCTAAATGGGTGATGGCGGCCGAGCTGGTCGAGACAACCAGGCTGTATGCGCGTACAGCTGCAAAAATCGAGCCGCGCTGGATCGAGTCGATGGCGGGGCATCTGCTCAAACGCAGCTACTCGGAGCCTCACTGGCAGCAGCGCCGCGGACAGGTGGGGGGCTGGGAGAAGGTGATGCTCTACGGCCTGACACTGGTCCCCAGGCGCAGAGTCAATTATGGTCCGATAAATCCTGAAGAGTCGCGTGAGATCTTTATCCGCTTTGCGTTGGTAGAAGAGGATTTCCATAGCAGGGCGCCATTCTGGCGGCACAACCGGGAGTTGATCGAAGATCTGCGTGCGCAGGAGGCTAAGTCCCGCAGTTTTGATATCCTCGTGGATGAGCAGGTGATCTACGAATTTTATGATGCGCGCATTCCACAGGGGATCTACACCACTGCGCAGTTTGAGAAGTGGCTGCGAAAAGCAACCGCAAACCAGCCGAAACTGCTGCATATGCGGGAGCAGGATCTGCTGCGCGACGATGCCAATGAAGTTTCGCAGAAGCTCTATCCGGACGAGATGGATATCAATGGCATGCGTTTGCCATTGCAATACCATTTTGAGCCCGGCCAGGCCGCAGACGGCGTTACCCTCGTCGTGCCGCAGGAGGTGCTCAGCCAGATCAGTGATGAGCATTTGCAGTGGCTTGTCCCGGGCATGCTGCAGGAGCGCATCGTGACGCTGCTGCGCGGGCTGCCGAAATCACTGCGCAGGCATTTTGTACCCATTCCGGATACTGCAGCCCGGCTTTTAGAGGAACTCGCTGACACGGATGCCCCTCTGCTGCAGGCCGTAGGACAGCATCTGCAACGCATGGGCGGGGTCTACATCCCCGAAGACGCCTGGCCTGATGAATCCCTGCCATCGCACCTGCGTATGAATGTGCGCGTGGTGGATAAACATGGAGTGACTCTCGGAGAAGGGCGTGGCCTCGCCGCCCTAAAGAAAAAATATGCTTCCCGGGGCGGGGCAGGGCATAGTTCACTTCCCGGACACAGCGTCGAGCGCGGCGACATTACCCGCTGGGATTTTGATGCATTGCCACAGCAGGTCACGCTCATGCGCGCCGGCATCAGGCTGACAGGTTATCCAGCACTGGTCGATGAGGGCAACAGTGTGGCGATCCGTGTGCTTGACAACCAGGCAACTGCACAGCAGGCGCATCTTAGCGGTCTGCGCCGACTGGTCATGCTGACTTTACATGAGCAGATGCGCTATCTGCGCAAGCAGCTGCCACATCTCAATCAGATGCGGCTTCAATATGCAAAGGCGGTCAACCCTGCCGGCCTGAAAGCCGCTGTGTCGCTCGAAGAGGAGCTGCTGATACTGATTATCGACAGGACTTTTCTCGCTGACAATCCCGAAATTCGTACACGCTCAGAATTTGAAGGCATGATCGGGAAACACAAGGGGAATTTGATGGAGTTCAGCAACAGCAGCTGTCAACTGGTTGCGGAGATACTGACGCTCTATCAGCAGGTGAGAAAAACGCTCTCCGCCACCACAGCCATCAACTACCTGGCCTCGACAAAAGATATGCAGCAGCAGCTGGATCAGCTCGTTTACCAGGGTTTTCTACAGCATACAGAGTGGCGCCATCTGCAGCGTTACCCCGCCTATCTGAAAGCGCTTGCCCTGCGCCTCGACAAACTCAAACACGCCGTACAGCGTGACCAGCAAGCAATGCGTGAGATGGCGGCTTTTCTGCAGCAGTGGCAGCAGCGTTATGAGCGTATGCAGCAGCGCCGCCAACCTGATGAGCGGCTTCATGAATTACGCTGGTCAATCGAGGAGCTGCGCATCTCGCTGTTTTCCCAGGAGGTCAAAACCGCCTACCCGGTTTCGTTGAAACGTCTGCAGCAACGCTGGCAAAAGCTGGGGTTGTAAAGAGCATGCGCTTTTTCTTATTGGCCGCGTATGGGCTATACTTCTGCCGTGAAAAACTGTCGGAAAAGGTGACTCTGAGATGAAAAAAGTAATTATGATCCTGTTTATTAGCGTTATGCTTGTCGCCGCCAGTGGTTGCGAGACAGTCAAGGGTGTTGGCAAAGATGTTGAGAATGCAGGCAGGGCGATTAAAAAATCAGCAAGTTGACTCTGCGGGACTGTTCTGTAAACACTCCTGCTATCCCCCCAACTACACTGTTTTTCCAACAGCTGTTATTCCATTTTTGAAACAGGGACTTCAACTCTAACAAATCATCAATTATAGAGATAAAATTACCTCTTCAAATGAGCGGAGCTACCTGATGAGCCAACAACAGACATTCGAAAAAGCCATTGCACTGATT
>JADWMH010000101.1 GCA_015767355.1 Gammaproteobacteria bacterium | reverse complement strand
CACAGTTCATGATGGTGTGGCAGCGAAACAACTTGAATGGATCATCCAGTGCATCCATACGCTGCGCGGTCGCCTGGTCGCGACTGTCGGCAATAAAACGGGCGGCTGTGAGCAGCGCCTGCGGACCATAAAACTTTTCCGGATTCCACCAGAAGGATGGACAGGCAGTGGTGCAGCAGCCGCACATGATACATTCGACCAGACCATCCAGTTTGTCCCGTTCCTGAGGTGATTGCAGTATCTCCTGCTCGGGCATGGGTTCCTTGCGAACCAGCCATGGATCAACTTTTTTGTACTGCTTGTAGAACTGGCTCATGTCCACCACCAGATCACGAATGACCGGGCGGCCCGGAAAGGGGCGCACCACCACCGGCTCCTTGAGTTCGGAGAGCGGAGTGATGCACGCCAGTTTGTTGCTGCCATTGACATTGACTCCGTCCGATCCGCACACACCTTCGCCGCAGGAGTGGCGGAAAGCAAAGGATTCATCCTCATCCTGGATCGCAATCAGCGCATCACGCAGCATCATGCCACGCTCCACGGCGATCTCGAAATCCTGCATGCGGGGTTCGTGATCAGTTTCCGGATTGTAACGGTAAACAGTAAAATTCATTGCGCCTCCTCTCTGTCTCAGTCAAAGAGATTATTTTTCTCTCGCCAAGACGCCAAGAGCGCAAAGATTTTTCTTGGCGGTCTTAGCGTCTTTGCGAGAGTAATTACTGTACTCTGAATCATTTGTAAATATTGGTCGCTCAGGAATGATTCGCGTAAATCAGTAAACCCGCTCTTTGGGTGGAAAACTCTCTACCGTCAGCGGCCTGGTGCGCACCGGCTTGTAGTCCATCTGGTCGTCCTCCAGATAATAGAGAGAGTGCTTGAGCCATTGCTGATCATCCCGCTCCGGGTAATCGGGCCGCGAATGGGCGCCACGGCTCTCCTTGCGATGCAGTGCAGAGACGGCGATCGACATGCCGACATCGATCATGTTTTCCAGCTCCAGCGCCTCTGTTCTGGCCACATTAAAGCAACTCGATTGATCCTTGAGGCGCACCTCGGTGAGACGCTCACGGATCTCCTGCAACAGTTCCACCCCCTCCTGCATCACCTCTTCCACGCGAAATACCCCGGCGTGGTCCTCCATGATCTTGCGAAACTCCTCACGCAGTTGGCGTACGCTGATGCCTTCACCCGGCTGTTCCCAGCGCCGGAATCGCTGCATGACCCGCTCTACCGATTCCTCCGGCATCTGCCGGTGATTCGGGTTCTCGCGTACAAAATCAATGATGTCCTTGCCCGCTGCCCTGCCGAACACCAGGATATCCAGCAGCGAATTGCCGCCCAGACGGTTGGCTCCATGCACCGAGGCGCAGGCGCACTCGCCGGCCGCATAGAGCCCCGGTATCTCCTGCTCGCCATGACGCATCGGTACTATCACTCTGCCAAAACGATCTGTGGGAATTCCTCCCATGACATAGTGAGCCGTTGGAAAGACCGGAATGGGCTCTTCCACCGGATCGACTCCGGCAAATATCCGGCTCAGTTCACGAATTCCCGGCAGGCGTTTCATGATGATTTTCTCATCGAGATGATCCACCTTCAGCAGCACATGGTCGCCTTTAGGCCCGCACCCCCGGCCCTCCTTGATCTCGGTCATGATCGAGCGCGACACCACGTCACGGCTGGCAAGATCTTTGGCATGGGGGGCATATTTGGGCATAAAGCGTTCACCATCACCGTTGATCAGGTAGCCGCCCTCGCCGCGCACACCCTCGCTGATGAGCATTCCCTTGGAAAGAATGCCGGTTGGATGAAACTGAAAAAACTCCATATCCTGCAGCGGAACCCCGGCGCGCAGCGCCATGGCCATGCCGTCGCCGGTGTTGATGCGCGCATTGCTGGTGGTGCGAAACACCTGGCCGCAGCCGCCGGTTGCAAGCAACGTGGTCTTGGATTCGAGCAGCAGCAGCTCGCCGCTTTCAATCTGCATTACCAGAGCACCCAGGATCACGCCTTCCTCGTCGCGCAGCAGATCGATGGCAAAATACTCATCGAAAAAATGGGTCGCGGCACGCACGTTCTGCGCGTAGAGGGTGTGCAAAATGGCATGGCCGGTGCGGTCAGCCGCTGCGCAGGTGCGCACAGCCTGGTCACCGCCAAAGTTTTGGCTTTGACCACCAAAGGCGCGCTGGTAGATTTTGCCATTCTCCAGACGCGAGAAAGGCACGCCATCATGCTCCAGTTCATACACGGTCGGGATCGCTTCACGGCACATGAATTCGATCGCATCCTGATCACCAAGGTAGTCCGAACCCTTGACCGTATCAAACATGTGCCAGTGCCAGTTGTCCGGCTCTACATTCGCCAATGCCGCATTCACCCCGCCCTGCGCGGCGACGGTATGGGAACGGGTCGGAAACACCTTGGAGACCACCGCCACATCCAGATCGGCATTCGCCAACTGCAGCGCCGCATTCAGCCCGGCGCCGCCGGCTCCGATAATCAGGGTATCAAATTGTCTTGTTTGCAGCTTCATAGATTCGGCAACCTCGGAATATGTCCGTGGGTTCAATTGATGCGCGCCAGCAGCATGACTTCGAGCAGCCACAGACCTGATGCGACAAGCATCAACCCAAACAGCGCCAGCAGCAGCAGTCGAACAGCTTGCCACTGCACGTAGTCAATCAGGATATCCCGAACACCAACCCAGGCGTGGAGCAACAGGGAAACATAGAACAGCAGGAGGGCGACGCTGACCGCAGTTTGCCCCATCAATTCGCGCCAGGCAGTGTAATCAGCAGGGGGCAAAATAATAAAGAGTCCCAGCATCAGCAGGATAAAAACAGCCATGTAGATGGCGCTGAGCCGCTGTACTACCCAGGCTCTCAGTCCGGTTGCGCCATGCATCAGAGCATCCCCCACAGCAGCAGCGCAGAGAGAGGCGCCAGCAGGGTCACTGCCCACGCAGTGTAACGATAGGCGGGACGTTCCACACCAATCTCCACATCGATCAACAGGTAGCGGACCCCGGAGTAGAGGTGGTGAAGCAGCATCCACAGCAGCAGGAAAAGGATGAAACTGCCCGGAGTGCTATGCAGCAAGCTGCCGGCAGCAGCGAAACCCTGTTCATCAGCCAGCGAGAGATCCAGCATATAGACCGATATGGGAATCAGCAGCACCATCAGCATCCCGCTGGCGCGATGTATGATCGACATGATTCCAGCAATCGGCAGCCTGATTTGCAACAGGTTGAGAAACACCGGCTTTTGTTGCGACGGCATAAACCCTCATCTCCTTTCTAATTTTTATTTATTGCGCAAGTATAGGCCAGCCAAGAGATTTTTCTTGCCTTTTTTTTGATAGCGACTAAAGTTTATATACCAATAGCAGCAAAAGAAACCAAGAAACACACCATCAATCGAGGAAATACAATGAAAAAAACAGCTCTATTCACAGCATCCCTGTGCATGACTCTGGCGATGACGCTCACCCCGCTGGACGAGGCGTTCGCCAAAGATCGCATCGTCTTTGGCGGCGGCCCGGCAGGCGGCACCTTCCAGGTGGTCGCCAATGCGATCCAGACATACAAGCCTGTTAAAGCTATCGATGAGTTCAAGGTTAAAGCGCAATCATCGGCCGGCTCCGTCGAGAACCTGCGAAAAGTCAATTCCGGACGCTCCGATTTCGGCGTGGTCTATTCAGGACACGTCTACCTTGGGCGCAACGGCCTGATGAAAAACGACACCAAGAAATATGACAAGGTGATGGCCGTCAGTTTTCTTTATGGCGCCCCCGCCCAATTGGTAGTGCGCAAAGGTTCCGGCATCAAGTCGGTCAAAGATCTTGCCGGCAAAAAGGTCGGCGTCGGCAACGCCGGTTCAGGCGCCTTTGCCAACTGCGAAATGTTCTTCACCCACATGGGCGTGTGGGACAAGATCGAGCGCAACGCCATGGGTTACAACGATGCCGCCGCCGCCTTCGGCAATAACCAGCTGGATGCATTCTGGCTCTTTACCGCCTTCCCTTCCGGTGCTGTGATCATGGCGGCGCAGACCAATGACATCGAACTGCTGGATGTGGACGCAGATGCAAAAAGCTCGGGCTTCTATGATAAATACCCCTACTTCGGAAAGCTGAAAGTACCTGCCGGAACCTATAAGGGCGTAGATACCGATACACCTGCGTTCCAGGATTCGGCCCTGTGGGTGGCTAACGCCAAAGTTCCCGATGATGTCGTCTACAAACTGCTTTCCACCATATATACTGATAAAGGACTGGCTCACATGGTCAGCCAGAAAAAGACCTTCAAAGCGATGAGCGTTGCAAAGGGCGCTGATGGCATTGTGACACCCATGCACCCCGGCGCAATTAAATTCTGGAAAGAGAAGGGTGTATTGTAATTGTTGATGCCTTGGGTTAGAAGCAAGTAGGGTGCTGCTGAGGAACGAAGCGCATCAATCGCGGGTTTACTCGACAGATGCGCTTCGTTCCTCAACACATCCTATAAAGCTATAAAGCCTTGAACAATGCACGGGCTTATCGAGAAATCACCATTCAGCAGGAATCCAGCATGTATGAAAAGCTGCATAAAGTAGAACAGGTTTTTTTCGACATCGCTGCTGTCTCCCTGCTGCTCTTCTACTCCTACTCTGCCGTGGTTTCTCCGGCGGCCACCCAGTTTCACCGCGGCATCTATGTGCTCGCCACCTATGTGCTGGTGTTTCTGCTCTACCGCTCGAAGTCTACTATTATGCGAGTGGTGGATTACCTGCTGATCCTGCTCTCGATCATCTCCATTGGCTACTGGATAATGAATTTCGAAGCCATCAACTACCGCACCGGGGCGGAGACAAATCTCGACATGGGGATTGCCGTGGTCGGTGTTCTGCTCGGCATAGAACTGGCCCGCAGGGTCGTCGGCACGGTGTTCGTCATCATTGGCGCTGTGATGCTGCTCTACGGGGTCTATGGCGACTTCATGCCGGATCTGATCTCCCATGCCGGCGAGAGCTTTCCTGAACTCTGCACCTCCATCTTCTACAAGAGTGACGGCGTCTTCGGCATCATGGCCAACGTGCTGGCGACATACATATTGCTGTTCGTCTTTTTTGGCGCCTTTCTCAAGGCCTGCGGCGCACAAAAGTTTTTTATTGATTTCCCGCTGGCGGCCGTCGGTCACAAAACCGGCGGACCGGCCAAGGTTGCAGTGATCGCATCCGGGCTGTTCGGCTCCATCTCCGGCAGCGCCATCGCCAATACCGTCTCCACCGGCGCCTTTACCATTCCGATGATGAAAAAGGCCGGCTTCAAACCCCATATCGCCGGCGCCATCGAGCCGGCGGCTTCCATCGGCGGGATGTTCATGCCGCCGATCATGGGAGCCGGTGGCTTCATCATGGCGGAGTTGACCGGCCTGCCCTACTCCCAAATCATGCTGGTGGCGATATTCCCGGCGCTGATGTATTTCTTCAGCGTCTATGTGATGGTTCACTACGAGGCCAAGAAATACAATCTCGTTGGGAAACGCTCCAAAAACAGCGCCATGGAGATCTTCAAACGCGAGTGGTATTACACGCTGCCGCTGGTCGTTATCACGATTTTCATGCTGTACGGATACTCCCCCGGTTATTCGGCCATCCTGGGTCTCATTGCCTGCATAGCAGTCAGCTGGTTTCGCACAGAGACCCGCATCGGTCCGAAAGAGTTTATCGTAGCCGCCAGAGAAGGAGCTGAAAGCAGCCTGATGATTGGCGCCACGGTGGGGGTCATCGGCATCATCATCGGCGTACTCACCTTCAGCGGCCTGATCCTCACCTTTGCGGATATTGTCATCGAATTGGCCGACGGCTCGCTGGTGCTGACCATTCTGTTCATTGCCCTGGCATCGCTGATCATGGGCATGGGCGTGCCGGTTACCGCAGCCTACCTGATTACCGCTGTGGTGGCGGTGCCGGCACTGACGCATCTGGGCGTCAACCTGATCGCCGCCCATATGATCGTCTACTGGCTCTCCCAGGACTCCAACATCACACCGCCGGTGTGCATTGCCGCCTTTGCCGGCGCCACCATCGCCAAGGCGAATATGTGGAAAACGGCATTTTCGGCATTCAAATTCGCCAAATTCCTCTACCTTGGCCCGTTTCTGTTTGGTTATGTCCCCGCTTTCTCCCTGGATGGGTCGACCATGGATATCGTCAAGGCCTTCATACTGATCATATTCGGCACCTGGCTCTACTCCTGGATTCTCAGCGGGATATGGATCAGACGCTTCCAAAAAACCGACAAAACTACTGAATAGAGAACAAGGATCAAGTGATGCAGACTCCAGTCATTGAATATAAAAAAATACTCTATGCAACCGATCTTTCCGACAGCGGGCGGGCCGCATTCCCTTATGCTGCAAGCATCGCACGACTCAACAACTCCAATCTCACGGTGTTTCATGTGCTCAAGCCGACGAAAATCGAAAACTACCTGGTCGGTTATATCGATGAGGAGTTGTGGAGTGAAATAAAAACCAGGGATCTGGAAGAGGTGAAGAGCATCCTCGTCAACCGCAAGCGCGATGATACGGCCATCAAAAAGTGTGTCGACGAATTTTGCAAAGGCGCCCAGGTTGAAGACGAGGAACACCCCTATATTGCCTATAGCATCAAGGTAGTGATGGGTGACCCGGTCAGCGAGATCATCAGGGAGGCGAGTGACGGCGGCTATGACCTGGTTGTCATCGGCAAGCGTGGCGCAGGGCTTATCAAAGAGACAGTCATGGGAACGACCGCCCGCCGCGTCATTCGCCATTGTGATCGTCCGGTGATGGTGATTCCCCTGTCAAAATAGCAGCGCCCAGGAAGGCAAAGATGTAGGGTGCAAGGCGGCAACATCAGGGCGCTATCCGTTACTCGTTGTAAAGAGCCGTCCAAAAAATAGTTACCGATTCTGCCTTTTTTGCTGTTACAACAAGAAAAACAGACTAATTAGCATCGTTTTGAGGAATAGTCTTGACTATTTATCAATCCACTGCGAATATGTCTGGTATGAAAAGGATACAACAAGAGCTCATCAAACGTGATCTCTCACGTAAAATGGTATTGCTTACCGGTCCCAGGCAGGTTGGAAAAACCAGTCTGGCGCTAGCAATCTCGGAAGAGTTTGTAAACTCGGTGTACCTGAATTATGATCATTTTGCACACAGGGAGGTTATCCACACGGCAAACTGGCTCCCTGAAACAGAATTATTAATTCTGGATGAGTTGCATAAAATGGATGACTGGAAGAGTTATCTTAAAGGAATCTATGACACCAGACAGCCGCATTTGCAAATTTTGGTAACAGGCAGTGCGCGACTCGAGACGTTCAGGCAAAGTGGTAATTCCCTGGCGGGTCGTTTTTTCCGGCATCGCTTGAACCCTCTCTCTCTGACGGAAATAGCAAATACCTCCGAACATACCCTGAATAGACTTGTAGAAAGAGGAGGGTTTCCAGAAC
>JADWMH010000100.1 GCA_015767355.1 Gammaproteobacteria bacterium | reverse complement strand
GTAGCGGGTCCACATCCCTATCCGGCGATGGTGCGTGATTTCCAGACCATTATCGGCCGTGAAGCGCGCCGGCAGATGCAGGAGATGACTGGTGGACTGCCTGATGCGCTCATCGCATGTGTTGGCGGAGGCTCCAACGCGATCGGTCTTTTTCATCCCTTCCTGAATGATGCCGATGTCGCGATTTATGGTGTTGAAGCCGCCGGCGACGGCGTCGATACAGGCCGTCATGCCGCACCCCTGTGTGCAGGTAGCCCCGGCGTGCTGCACGGCAACCGCACCTACCTGATGGAAGATGAGAATGGGCAGATTATTGAAACACACTCGATCTCGGCCGGGCTTGATTACCCCGGCGTCGGCCCGGAACATGCATGGCTGAAAGATACACGGCGCGCCAACTATGTTGCCATCACCGATGATGAGGCGCTGCTGGCATTTCATGCACTGACGCGTATCGAAGGAATTATTCCGGCGCTGGAGTCCAGTCATGCACTGGCTTATGCCATGAAACTTGCCCCGCAAATGAGGCCGGAACAGAAGTTGTTGGTCAATCTCTCCGGTCGTGGAGACAAGGATATGCACACTGTTGCTGCACGCGAGGGGATCAAGCTATGAGCCGTATTCAATCCTGTTTTGCTGAACTTAAAGAGAGCCAGCGTGTTGCTTTGATTCCTTTTATCACTGCAGGTGATTCCGAGCCGGCATTGACAGTGCCGTTGATGCATGCGCTGGTGGAATCCGGCGCAGATCTGATTGAACTGGGCATCCCCTTCTCTGATCCAATGGCGGATGGGCCGGTGATTCAAAAGGCTGCAGAGCGTGCGCTCGAACACAATGTCAGTCTCAGGGATGTGTTGCAGATGGTTGCAGAATTTCGTCAGCGTGATGCGGCGACCCCTGTGCTATTGATGGGTTATCTGAATCCGGTCGAGGTGATGGGGTATGAAGCCTTTTCCGCTGAAGCCGGCGAGGCTGGTGTTGACGGCGTTCTGATCGTTGACCTTCCTCCGGAAGAGGGCGGGGAGATTCTTCCTCTGCTCTATGCGCATCAGATCGATCCTGTTTTTTTGATCGCTCCGACGAGCGACCGCAGCCGTATACAGAAAATTTGTGACGCCTCGCGTGGTTACGTCTATTATGTATCCCTGAAGGGGATAACGGGAGCCGGGCACCTGGATCTCGACTCTGTTGCCCGAAGAGTCTCTGAAATCAGAGAGATCAGTCAATTGCCAATAGGCGTCGGCTTCGGTATCAAGGATGCAGCAACAGCTGCGGCGATGGGGAAACTTGCAGATGCCGTGATTGTAGGCAGTGCAATTGTCAATCGTATTGCCGAACACCAGGGTGATGCAGAGGCTACGATCAAGGCGGTCAGCAGTTTTGTCGGCGAATTAAGAGCAGGGTTGGATAGGTAGGCAGGTTTTAGGTTAGTTAGGTTTTAGGTTATTAAGTTTTAGGTCGTATTTGGTGGGAGCTTGTCACCTAAAACCTAAAACCATCAGGGGTTTTCTATGAACTGGTTTGAAAAATTATTACCCACACGTATTCGTACAGACGGTAACACCAAAAAAACAGTTCCTGAAGGGTTGTGGGAGAAGTGCAAGGGGTGTGGAGCAGTTCTGTATCGTTCTGAATCAGAGCGTAACAACGATGTCTGCCCCAAATGCAACTTTCATAACCGCATCGGTGCGCGCCGCCGCATCGATCTCTTTCTTGATGCGGGGGAGCGAGTTGAAATTGGCGAAAAGTTAAGCGCCACCGATCCGCTTAAGTTTAAGGACAGCAAAAAATACCGGGACCGTCTTACAATTGCTCAAAAGACAACAGAGGAGAAGGATGCCCTGGTCGTCGTGAGAGGAAAGCTCAAGGGGATGGATGTAGTTGTGGCTGCTTTTGAATTCTCCTTCATGGGAGGTTCCATGGGTTCTGTCGTCGGTGAACGCTTTGTGCGCGGCGTCAATATCGCGCTGGAAAACAGACTGCCGTTGATTTGCTTCTCCGCCAGCGGCGGTGCACGCATGCAGGAGTCGCTGTTCTCTCTGATGCAGATGGCAAAGACCAGCGCCGCACTGGCGAAAATGCGCGAGGCAGGCATCCCCTTTATCTCGGTGATGACTGATCCGACCATGGGAGGCGTCTCTGCCAGTCTTGCGATGCTTGGAGATATCAACGCTGCTGAACCCAATGCGCTGATCGGTTTTGCAGGACCGCGCGTAATAGAGCAGACGGTGCGTGAAACCCTGCCCGAGGGATTTCAGCGCAGCGAATTCCTGCTTGAGCATGGCGCCATCGATATGATCATCACCCGTCATGAGATGCGTGATCGTCTGCATCGGATTGCAGCGATATTAACGGCTTCTGAAGTGGCGCCTGTGCAGCCTGAACCTGATGTCACATCAGATGTTCCGAAATCCACAGACGACAACGACCCTGATGACAAAAAAACGCTCACTGCGTGAGTGGCTCGACTACCAGCAGCAGATTCATCCTGCCGGGATAGAGCTGGGTCTCGGGCGTCTGCGCGAGGTATGGCTTCGGCTTCATCCCGGGCAATTTCAACCACTGATCATCAGTGTCGCGGGGACCAATGGCAAAGGTTCCTGCGTTGCATATCTTGATGCGATTTTAGGTGCTGCCTCATGGCGCGTCGGCAGTTACACATCCCCCCACCTGATCCGTTACAACGAACGCATTCGCATCAATGATGAGGAAGTCGGTGATGATGAGCTGTGTGCCGCATTTGAACGTATCGAGGCATGTCGTGGAGAGATAACACTCACCTATTTCGAGTTCGGCACTCTGGCTGCGCTCGATCTCTTTTCACGCCATCAACTGGATGTGGTGATTCTTGAGGTTGGACTCGGCGGCAGGCTCGACGCTGTCAACCTGCTGGATGCCGATGCAGCTCTGGTGACCTCCATCGGCATCGATCATCAGGACTGGCTTGGTGATAACAGGGATGATATTGGCGCTGAAAAAGCAGGTATTCTGCGTACCGGCCAACCTGCTGTCTATGCGGAAACGGATATGCCAGCGGGTTTTTTGCGGGCTGCAACAACTATTGGCGCAAAGCTCTATCACGCCGGTGATGATTATCGCTATACGACGGGGCTGGATGAGTGGAGTTGGCAGAGCGGTGGGACGCTGCGTCATGCCTTGCCGATTCCGGCGATGCGCGGCCACTGCCAGATACAGAATGCTGCCGGTGTATTGATGATTCTGCACCTGCTGCGGCAGAAACTTCCGGTTAGCCGGGAGGCGCTGCGGCAAGGTCTAATGCAGGCAAAATTGTCCGGCCGCTTCCAGGTCATTGACGGTGAACCACTCATTATTCTGGATGTCGCTCATAACCAGGAGGCTGCAGCGGTGCTTGCAGGCAATCTTGGTTCGATGCAGTTCCGCGGAAAGCTGCGCGCTCTGTTTTCGATGTATGCTGATAAACCGCTGCAGGCTGTCGTTGCCGCCCTGGAAAATGCGGTGGACGAGTGGTATATCTATCCACTCGATGATGAGCGTGGTTCTAGTTCTGAAGAGTTGCATGCAGCAGTGCTGCAGGCAGCCGGACATGCCGGGGTGAACAGCAGCGATTCCCTGCGGGATGCGTTTCAGGATGCAAAAAAAGCCAGTGCCGCAGGGGATGTGATTTTGATTTTTGGCTCATTTCGGGTTGTTGGTGAGGCATTGAAGATGGTGATGTTGTAAGATGACTTCTATCATACGCGCACGAGGCGGTTCGCCTGCGTGAGCTTATTGAGAACTGACATTTGAGTAAGCCAAGTCACTATAATAATAAATCAATAGCCAATTTTATTACCTCAAAACGGGAGTGGAGTCGTGGATGAAACCATAAAAAAGCGTCTGGTTGGCGCCATTGTTCTGGTTGCGCTGGCAATCATTTTTGTTCCTTTTCTGCTCGAAGAGAAAGAGACTCTTCCGCAGAGTGCTGTTGAACTGGAAGAGACCATTCCTGTACAGTCAACACAGAAGTTTCGCAGCGGACTTGTTCCCGATGAAAAAACTGCAACACAGGATGCAATCAGGGCATCCTCACAGGAGGATGATTTCAACATATCTGAAGGACTTGATTTGAGTGAATACAAACCGTCCGCAGTGACCGGGAACAATTCCGGATCTGGTGGAAAAGCAGATGAAGGGCAACGCAAAGCGGATAAGAAGCCTGAAAAGGTTTCCGGGCAGACGGCTGCGTCAAAGCATGAAAAAGAGAGCGTTGCTGCTGCCACTGCAAAAAAACAGGCTGTTCCTAAATCAGGCTGGGTTATTCAGGTGGGTGCTTTCGGACGAAAAAGTAATGCGGATAACCTCTCCAAGAAGCTCACCAATGGCGGCATGAAAGCTTATATTGAAGAGAGCAGCAAGCAGAATAAAAAGCTCTATCATGTTCGGGTTGGACCATATTCAAACAAGAGCAAGGCGCAGCAGGATCGCAGCAAGGCTGGGAAAGTGAGCGGTCTCAACGTTAAGGTGTTGAACCTGAAGTAGAGTAATCCCTAGCACTAATCAACTATTCTGATAAAATAACGTCACTTTCATTCGACTTACCAAGGCCAACTGTGAACTGGGTAGACTTTGTCATCATAGGCATCATCGCAACATCGGTGATTGTCAGTTTCTTTCGTGGCTTCCTGCGTGAAGCACTCTCTCTGTTAGTCTGGGGACTTGCCATCTATTTCTCCCTGGTCTACTACAGCGCTCTTGAACCCCTGCTGCCGAGTGGATATGGATTGCCATCGACAGTGCGGCTTGTGCTTTCAGGTGTTGCTATATTGCTTGGTGTACTGATAGTCGGCGGCATATTTACCTGGATAATCGGAACACTATTCGACAAGACAGGTATGAGCGGCACAGACAGGGTGGTGGGCATCCTCTTTGGCGGTCTTCGTGGAGTCATTCTGGTGGTTATTATCGTACTGATCGTCAGCTTCCTGCCGTTTAAAAACTCCTCATGGTGGACGCAATCAACAATCGTCCCTCATTTCTCCGAAATGGCGGAATGGGTTAAGGTGCGCCTGCCCGACGAGATCCCGGCTTATTTTGAGCAATACCTTGAGAAGGATGGGGATGCCAAACCCAAGAATGAGAAAGCGCCGCTTGCAACAGAAAATGAAGTAGTCATTCCCCTGGAAAAGATGGCTCCAGCGGAGTCTGCTCCAGCCACTACTCCGCCACTTCCGAAACCGGCGCCGGTTACCCCCAAAGGTTCGTCGCAGGCTGAGCCGGCAGGAACCTGAATCTATGTGCGGCATCGCAGGCATCGTATCTCATCACCCGGTTAACCAGGAGCTCTACGACGCCTTGCTGGTGATGCAACACCGGGGGCAGGATGCTGCAGGCATCGTCACCTGCGAAGGTAATCATCTGAACCTGCGCAAGGGAAATGGCCTCGCCCGTGATGTCTTCCAAAAACAGCAGATGCTTGATTTACGCGGTAATATGGGAATCGCGCATGTGCGCTATCCAACTGCCGGTTGTTCATCATCTGCCGAGGCACAGCCGTTTTATGTCAACTCTCCATACGGTATAACCCTGGCGCACAACGGTAATCTGACCAATGCCAAGGTGTTGAAAAAAGAGCTGTTTACCTCGGATCTACGCCATATCAATACAAATTCCGATTCGGAAATACTGCTCAATATCTTTGCACACGAATTACAGGAACAGGGAAAGCATCGAATCGATGCTGATGATATCTTCAAAGCTGTTACCAGCGTACATCAGCGATGCAGAGGCGCCTACTCTGCTGTGGCAATGATTCCAGGCTATTGCATTGTCGGTTTCCGTGATCCGCATGGCATTCGTCCAATCTGTTTCGGTAAACGTGAAACAGAATCCGGGAACGAATTTATGATTGCCTCGGAGAGCGTCGCACTGGATACACTGGGTTTTAAACGTATCCGGGATATCGAACCGGGTGAGGCAGTTGTTGTCACCAAAGATGGCAAGTTCTATTCCAGTCAATGTGCCGAGGGCGCAAAGCATACCCCCTGTATTTTTGAATATGTCTACTTTGCGCGTCCTGATTCAATCATCGACAATATCTTTGTACACAAGGCGCGGCAGCGTATGGGAGAGAAGCTGGCCTCCAAGATAATGCGTGAATGGCCGGATCACGATATCGATGTGGTGATTCCAATCCCTGATACAAGCCGCACAGCTGCACTCTCGCTCTCTGCCAAACTAAAGCGTCGCTATACTGAAGGCTTTATAAAAAATCGCTACATCGGCCGCACTTTTATCATGCCCGGCCAGCAGGCGCGTAAAAAATCGGTTCGACAGAAACTCAACGCAATCGATCTTGAGTTTAAAAACAAGAATGTTTTGCTGGTGGATGACTCCATAGTGCGTGGCACAACTTCCAGGCAGATTGTGCAGATGGCACGTGATATGGGGGCAAAAAAAGTCTATTTCGCCTCCGCAGCCCCACCAGTGCGTTTTCCAAATGTCTATGGAATTGATATGCCGGCTGCCAGTGAACTGGTGGCGCACGGCCGCACTAACGATGAGATTGCAGATTACATCGGCGCTGACCGTCTCATCTACCAGGATCTGGAAGATTTGATCAACGCAGTAAAAAAGGAGGGGTGCAGTGCCGTTTCATGTTTTGATACCTCTGTCTTTAATGGAGAATATGTAACCGGAAATATCAGTAATGACTACCTCTTTGACCTGGAATCTGTACGCAGTGACGGCGCTAAAGAGCAGCAGGAGAATCACCGGGAAAATACCATTGATCTGCATAATCATGCATAATTCCCGATTAAGAGAGAATCGATAATTGACAACAGGCGCATGGTTGCTTATAGTGCGCCGAACTTATGGCAACGTAGCTCAGTTGGTTAGAGCACATCACTCATAATGATGGGGTCGGTAGTTCGAATCTACCCGTTGCTACCATACAAAACAAAGGCTTAGCTTAATCGCTAGGCCTTTTTTCTTGTCCGTTGTGTACTGACTGGTAATGGCAAAGCATTGCTGTACTAGCAATTTCATGCAATCTGATAGATCATGTCAGGACAGATATAATTTACCAGGTTTGTGGAATGCGTATAGGTATCCCCAAAGAAATCAAGCCCTTGGAAGCCCGGGTGGGACTGATTCCGGAAGCATGTGCCGATTTTGTGCGCAGCGGCCATGAAGTCTTTCTACAGCAGGGAGCCGGAGAAGCCAGTGGGTACACGGATGAAGCTTATACCACTCTTGGAGTTACGCTGGTTGCAGATGCTGCAGCGCTCTACGAGCAGGCCCAGATGATCGTCAAGGTGAAAGAGCCCTGGGCAAATGAACCGGATATGCTGCGTCAGGATCATCTGCTCTTCTGTTTTCTGCATCTTGCTGCAAATTCACTGTTGACTAACCAGTTGCTGGAGAGTGGTGTTACCGCCATTGCCTTTGAAACTGTCGCTGATCGAGGTGGTTTGCCAATATTGGCCCCGATGAGTGATATTGCCGGTCGACTCTCTGTACAGA
>JADWMH010000277.1 GCA_015767355.1 Gammaproteobacteria bacterium | reverse complement strand
AAACAGGCTAACCACTCCCTGACAGCGCCAGCGGCAGTCATTGTTATATTCGGCGCCGCCGGTGACCTGACCAAACGCAAGCTGCTTCCTGCGCTGTTCAACCTGACGTCACAGAGACTGCTCTCTTCAAAGGTCGCCATGGTTGGCATTGACCGCGTGGAGATGAACAGCGAGTCTTACCGGCAAAACCTGAACCAGGAGATCAGCTCCTATGTCGGCAAAGGTTTTGACAAGGAGTTATGGGATGCCAATATTGGCAAGGCCTACTACATGCCGGGCGATTTTCGCAATGCGGAGAGTTATCAGCAGCTGAAAGAGTTCCTGCACGAGGTGGACGGGGAGCAGGATGCGCCGGGCAATTACCTTTTCTACCTGGCGACGCCCCCGAGTTTTTTTGGCGTGATTGCGGCCGAACTGGGAAAGGCGGGACTGTCGCAAGAGAGCGCTGATCAGTGGCGGCGCATCATCATCGAAAAACCTTTTGGCCGGGACCTGGAATCCGCAAGGGAGCTGAACACAACCCTGCACCAGAGCTTTGATGAGCATCAGATCTATCGCATCGATCACTATCTGGGCAAGGAGACGGTGCAGAACATCATGGCCTACCGTTTCGGCAACGGCACGGTCGAGCCGATCTGGAATCACCATTATATCGATAATGTACAAATTACGGTGGTCGAGTCTCTCGGTGTCGAGGATCGCGCCAGTTATTACGAAGAGGCAGGTGCGCTGCGCGACATGATCGTCAATCACCTGTTGGCGGTGCTGTCGGTGGTCGGCATGGAACCGCCCAACTCTTTCAGCGCCGACGCCATTCGCGATGAACAGATCAAGGTGCTCAAGGCAATCCAGCCTTTTGATCCGAAACGGGTATTAAGTGATGCAGTTCGTGGGCAGTATGGCGAAGGCAGGATGGGCGGCACTGATGATGTCTGCGCCTATCATGATGAACCGGGTATTGCTGAAGATTCGCCAGCGGAAACCTTTGTCGCCCTGAAACTGATGATCGACTCCTGGCGCTGGGCCGGTGTGCCCTTTTATCTGCGCACCGGCAAGCGTATGCCGGGACGTTATTCCGAAGTTGTTATCCAGTACAAACATGCGCCCAACATGATGTTCCAGGATGCGCTGGAACGGCGTAAGGATATCGGCTCAAACCAGCTGGTGCTGCGTATACAGCCCAACGAAGGCATCAGCATGGAGTTCAACGCCAAAGTGCCTGGCACGGCGTTCAACGTCTCACAGGTGCGCATGGATTTTGACTATGATGACTACTTTGAAGAATCAAATACGGCCAGCGGCTATGAAACACTGATCTATGACTGTCTGTGCGGAGATGCGACCCTGTTCAAACGCGCAGACAATATTGAGGTATGCTGGGAACTGGTGCAGCCAATCCTCGATGTGTGGAAAGCGCTGCCGCCGCGCAGCTTTCCGAATTACGCTTCAGGAAGCTGGGGACCGGAGGAGGCCGATGAGTTGTTGGCCAGGGATGGTAATGACTGGAGAGTAGCGAGTAGCGAGTCGTGAGTCGTGGTGCAACAAAACCGGAGTAGTATGATGGCAAACAACAAAACCGTGATTAACCGTATCTTGCTTGCTGGCGCAGGCGTTATTGCAGCGTGGGGGCTTTACGTAATGGCAGACCAGAGTGTATCGAGCAGGGGCAAGTTATCTGATCAACCTGTAGCAGAGAAGAGTGGAGAGTGGCGCAAGCCTGACGAGGTGGAGCTGAAAAAGAGACTCTCCCCGGAGCAGTACAAGGTGACGCAGGAGGAGGGCACAGAGCCTCCTTTTCAGAATAGCTACTGGGACAACAAGCAGGATGGCATCTATGTCGACATCGCCAGCGGTGAACCTCTGTTCAGCTCGCGCGACAAGTTCAAATCCGGCACCGGCTGGCCCAGCTTCAGCCGTCCACTGGTCAACAGCCATGTCATGGAGAAGACAGACCGCAAATTCGGCATATTACGCACCGAGGTGAGGTCAAAGCATGGCGATTCACACCTCGGCCATCTGTTCGATGACGGACCGAACCCGACCGGCCTGCGCTACTGCATCAACTCGGCTTCTCTGCGTTTCATTCCTAAAGAAGAGCTGGAGAAAGAGGGTTACAGCGAGTACATTAAGCAGTTTCAGGAGTGAATGAATTCAGGGGACAGTGAATGAATTCGAATAATTCAGGGGACAGTATACCTATTGTTAACAACTGAAGAGCATCTTGCAATACTATAAAAAGCTGTCATTTCGACTGAAGGGAAAAATCTTAACTTATTGATAATAAAGATCTCTCACATTCGTTCGAGATGACAAAACTCACTATTCTCGAGTTTTGCAAGAGGCTCTGAACTTATCCCTAATATGTATACTGTGCGCAACATGGCGCTGAATATGGGGGGGCTGGTGGAAAAACAGGTCAGCGATG
>JADWMH010000276.1 GCA_015767355.1 Gammaproteobacteria bacterium | reverse complement strand
AGCATCGCGATGGTGTTGTTCCACAGGCGGCGTGTGACAGTCCAGTCGGCTACCTCCTTCGGCTCGACACGGCGTGAGTGGGCGATGTATTGCTGCTGGCGCTGGCGCATCTCTACTGTCAGTCCGGGATCACAGAAGAGGATGTTGTTCTCATAGTTGAGATCAAAGCTGCGACGGTCCATGTTCGCTGAGCCAATGAGTGTCAACTCACCGTCCAACGTGAGCGACTTGGTGTGCAGCAAACCACCTTCATACTCAAAGATTTTCACCCCAGCCGTGAGCAGGTCTGCGTAGTAACTGCGGCTCGCTGCAGCCACGATCCACGAGTCGTTTCGGGCGGGAAATATGATGGTGGTATCCACGCCACGGTATGCGGCCGTGCAGAGCGCGCTCTGCATCGACTCGTCCGGAACGTAATAGGGGGTGGTGATAACGAGCTTGCTGCGGGCGGCGTACATCAGGGACTCGAACATCTCGGGCATTGCCGAGTGGCGCGCCGTCGGACCGCTGGCAACCACCTGTGCGGGAAAACCCGGACGGGGCGCCGGGATCGGCTGACGCAACAGCTCATCGAGGTTTTCGCCTGCGTAAGTCATCCAGTCCCGGGCGAACAGGAACTGGTTCTGAGTGGCGATGGGCCCCTCGAAACGCATCATGATATCCACCCAGGGGGCATACTTCGGCTTGATGCGGAATTCCGGGTCGGCGCAGTTCTGGCTGCCGCAGTAGGTGATGCGCCCGTCGATGACAACGATCTTGCGATGGACCCGCAGGTCGATGCGGCCTCTGAACGGACGCAGCAGAGGATTGCCGATCTGCAGGGCCACGGCCAGGCGCACCCCGGCATCCTGCATGGCTTGCCAGTGTGGCGAGTGAATCATGGCGCGCGAACCGAGGTCGTCAGCCATAGCTCTGCAGATCACTCCGCGGCCAGTTGCACGCTTGAGCGCCTCGACGACTTTGCAGCCGTTGCCGTCCGCCAGCCAGATATAGAAGAGCAGATGCACATGCTGTTCAGCAGTGTCGATATCGGCCACCATCGCATCGATCACGGCGTTGGAGTCTGCAGGCAGGCTCGCAGAGTTGCCGCCAATGGGCTCGAAGCTGCTGATCGAACGCCCGACATGAAACAGATGCGCATACCGCTCGGGTACATTTGCCTCGAGGTTTGCTTCATCCCCGGGCACAGCAGCGGGGAATTCGGGCATTGCTTTCATGACACTGCGCACCTGGTCACTACGACGGCGTCCGATACTGGTTTCGCCGAAAAAGATGTAGGCGAGGATGCCAACCACCGGCAATGCAACGATAACAACGATCCATGCAATCCGTGAGGCTGGCTGCCGGTTCGGCCGCAGCAATACACGCACAATGAGCGCCAGCTCGACCAGTATGTGAAGCATCAGTGCGGCAACGGCGCCATAAGATGCAAAACTCATCAATCTACCCTGGTCATTGTATTAGCGGGAGGGACAGTCACTAAAGAGCTGTTCGATCAATACTCCTCAGGAACAACATTGTATTCATAGTCGATGGGATTGTATTGCTGACCCTTGCTTTTCTTGATTTCAGGCTTGATAAAGGGTATCTCCTCATAAGGAATCTGACTGAGCAGGTGAGAAATACAGTTCAGGCGGGCGGTTTTTTTATCATCTGAATTGACTACGAACCAGGGGGCATGCTTGCTGTCTGTAGCCAGGAACATTTGATCCTTTGCTTCACTGTACTCATCCCACTTTTGCTGCGCCGTCAAATCCATAGGGCTGAGCTTCCACTGTTTACACGGGTCGTCAATGCGTTTCTGGAAACGCCCGGCCTGAATTTTCTGACTCACCTCGAACCAGTATTTAAGCAGGATAATGCCATCATCGACAATCCCCTGTTCAATAGCTGGCGTGCGTTTCAGAAACCGCTGATACTCTTCATCTGAACAAAAGCCCATGACACGCTCAACACCGGCGCGGTTATACCAGCTGCGGTCAAATATAATGACTTCACCGGCGGCAGGAAAACGCTCGATATAACGCTGATAATACATCTGTGATTTTTGGCGTTCGGTCGGCGCCGGCAGAGCATTGACCTGGAAAATCCGCGGGCTGACCTTTTCAAGGATGCGTTTGATAACCCCGCCCTTGCCAGCCGCATCACGGCCTTCAAATACTATGATAATTCTCTGGCCGGAACGTTTGACCCATGCCTGGAGTTTGCATAGCTCCACCTGGAGTTTGTATAACTCCTTTTCATACTCTTTATCGCTGAGTTTTTTGACTTTTTTCGACATAATGATTGCCTCCATTTCTGATAATAGTTAATTCGGAGTTGCCCTTGATTCCGGCTAAAAACATACCGGAATGACGGGTTTCGAATCTCTCGGATGATCGATGTTTTTTGCCATTATTATGCGGGCGATTCATAAAATCTGAAATCG
>JADWMH010000099.1 GCA_015767355.1 Gammaproteobacteria bacterium | reverse complement strand
CAACAGCACGTTGTCGTTCTTGGTATAGGTGTCCTGCAGATTCTCAAACGCCAGCAGTTGTGGATTCTCTTCGCCAAAAAAGATCCGGTAGTCATTGTCAAAATGCAAAAAACGACCGCCGCTGGCCATCAGCAGTATCACTGCTATAGCACCGATGACAATCAACCAGCGCCATCGAATAACCCAGTGTGCATATCGTTCAGCCAGACTTAGTTGCATTTTTTCTTACACCTTTGATGCTCCCAAAACGCAGGATGCCGGTGAGCTTGTCAATCGCATCTGTCGCGTCATTTTTCGATCGATGCGGTTCGTATTTCATCAACATCCTACAACAGTAACCAGCATCGAAGGAATAATTATTTCCCTCTGAATTCAAGTAATCAGTGCATAACCCATGGCGCCTTGGTTATGATGCTGATATCAATACGACAACACGATCCGCACCATGACTATCCGGCATCTTCTCGAAGCGCTTATAGCGACACCCTCGATCAGCAGCGACAATGCGGCATGGGATCAAAGCAATGAAACACTCATCGAGTTGCTGGACCAATGGTTCACTGCCGCCGGTTTTGCCACCACCATTCAGCCGATTCCAGGCTGCGATGATAAATACAACCTGATCGCCAGCGCCGGCAGCGGCCCTGAAGGATTGGTCCTTGCCGGTCATACCGACACGGTTCCTTATGACGAGGAAGGCTGGAAGCATGACCCCTTCAAGCTGACAGAATCCGATGGCCGTTATTATGGTCTCGGTGTGTGCGACATGAAAAGTTTTTTTGCGCTGATCCTGGCGGCGATTGACGGCCTGGATCTGGCAACCCTGAAGCAGCCGCTGACGATCATCGCCACTGCGGATGAGGAGACCAGCATGTGCGGCGCCAAGGCGCTGCAAGGATTGAGCCAGCGCCTGGGCCGTCATGTGGTGATTGGCGAACCGACCAGCCTCAAGCCGGTGCGCATGCACAAGGGAATGGCCACCAAATCCCTGCGCATTCTCGGCCACTCCGGCCACTCCAGCGATCCTGCACTGGGAAACAACGCCCTGGAGGGGATGCATCGCGCCATGGGGGAGATTCTCAAGTGGCGCGCCGAGTTGCAGCAACGCTACCGCAACCCGCTGTTTGCGGTGGATGTTCCAACCCTCAATCTGGGTCATATTCACGGTGGCGATAATCCCAATCGCATCTGTGCAGCCTGTGAACTGCATTTTGATCTGCGTCCCCTGCCCGGGATGTCGCTGACGGATCTGCATGCCGAACTGCAATTGCGCCTTGAGCAGCTGCTCAACCGCAGCGGTCTCAAGTTCACCCTGGAACCACTGTTTGAAGGCATTCCGGCAATGGAGACCGCCGACACTGCAGCCATCGTACAGGCGACTGAAACGCTCACCGGCTACCAGTCTGAAACAGTCGCCTTTGGCACCGAAGGGCCCTACTTCAACGCCATGGGCATGGAAACCATCATTCTTGGTCCCGGCGACATCGCACAGGCCCACCAGCCGAATGAATACCTGGATATCAATCGCATTCAGCCAACTATCGATCTGTTGAAGCAGTTGATCAAGCGTTTTTGTCTATAACTTGCACCTTTTGTCTGTTTCCGTTCCAATGGTACGAATCATGAATAGAATTGATCATCATGGCTGACAACTTCATTGACTGGTTCCGCAACGCTTCGCCCTATATCCATGCGCACCGGGGCAAAACCTTTGTCGTGGCATTGAGTGGCGCCGCCGTTGCCGACCAGCGTTTTCCCTCACTGATTCATGACATTGCGCTGCTGCATGGACTCGGCATTCATCTGATTCTGGTACATGGTTCACGCCCGCAGATTGAAGAGCGCCTGCAACTGCGCAGTGCCGACATGGAGTATATCAACGGCCTGCGTGTCACCGACAGCGCTGCGCTGGCCTGCGTCAAGGAGGCAGCAGGGAGTGTGCGTGTCGAAATCGAGGCGCTGCTGTCGACTGCGTCAAGCAATTCGCCTATGTCCGGAGCGCATATTCGCGTCGCCTCCGGCAACTTCGTCACCGCCATGCCTATCGGTGTGCGTGACGGTATCGATTATCTCTACACCGGCGAAGTCCGGCGCATCGATGTGGCTGCAATCGAGCAGCAGTTAATCAACGGCAACATGGTTTTGATACCACCGCTGGGATATTCACCGACCGGGGAAGTCTTTAACCTCAGCGCCGTCGATGTCGCCGGAGCAGTTGCTGCAGCAGTCGGCGCTGACAAGCTGATCCTGCTGAGTGACGAGAAAGATCTCAAAGACGGCAAGGGAAGGATGTTAACTCACCTGACGCCTGCCCAGGCGGATGCGCTGATTGCGCGTCGTAAAAAACTTCCGCAGGAGACAAAGCTGTTGTTGTCGACCGCCGCCTGCGTCTGCCGCAAAGGCGTCAAGCGCACTCACCTGGTGTCACGCAACAGTGACGGCGTCCTGCTCAAGGAGCTTTTCACCAGAGACGGTGTCGGCGCCCTGCTCAGTTCTGAACCCTATGATCAGATTCGCCAGGCGAAAATCGATGATGTCGCCGGCATTCTGGCTTTGATCGAACCCCTCGAGAGAGAGGGAATACTGATGCGGCGCTCGCGTGAAATCCTGGAGACCGAGATCAATCACTTCTTTGTGGTTGAACGTGATGGCCTGATCATCGCCTGTGCAGCACTCTATCCCTACATCAAGGAGGAGATGGCGGAGGTGGCCTGTGTCGCAGTTCACCCTGAATACCGCAACTCTGGCTACGGCGACACCCTGCTGTCGCACATGCAGCAGCAGGCGCAACAAAGTTCCATCAATCGTTTGTTTGTGCTAACGACCAGCAGCAGCCACTGGTTTCAGGAGCGCGGCTTCAAACAGGGTGAAGTCAAATCTCTGCCGATGACGAAACGCGGCCTCTACAACTATCAGCGGAACTCGCGGGTTTTGCTGAAAAAGCTGGAATAAAATACGCTCACCCCAACCCTCTCCCGGAGGGAGAGGAAGTTAGATTTATAATTCGTAGGGGGATAAGGCGTCTTTTTGCCGCATCCACCAATGTGCCAAATAATGGCGGATGCGCTGTCGCTTATCCCCCCTACGGCCTATTTGAAACAATGCGCGAACTGTTTCAGAAGTTAGAACAATTACAGGTAATTATCAGATGTCACACGGCTCCAGAAAAGCGGTACTTACAGCAATTGTCTCCAATTCGATTGTCACGGTGATCAAGTTCATTGCCGCTACATTCTCGGGTTCGGCCGCCATGATGAACGAGGCTGTACACTCCCTGATGGACACCCTCAACCAGGGTTTCCTGCTTCTGGGCTTGCGCGAGTCGGACCGTCCCGCTGACAACACCTACGCTTTTGGCCATGGGCAAAAAAAATATCTGTGGAATCTGTGGAGCGCCATCGGTCTGTTCTCCATTGGCGCCGGTCTCGGCATCTCGCATGCATGGCACTCATGGCTGAAACTGGGGCATACCGAGGCCGCCCCTCCGATTCAGTTTCTTGACTACAGCATCGATCCGCTGTGGCTGAACCTGGTGGTGCTGGCCATCGCCTTTGTGCTCGAGGGCTACTCCTTCCTGGTCGCCTTTAAACAGTTTCTGCATGAAATGCGCAAAGATGATTTCAGCAATCCCTTCAGCTATCTGACCAAATCCGATGACCCGACACTGGTCGCCGTGGTGCTGGAAGATTCTGTCGCAATGATCGGACTGCTGTTTGCCGCCCTCGGCATTGGCCTGACCGCCATCACAGGCCATGGCGAATGGGATATCCTGTTCTCGGCACTGATAGCCGTGATGCTGGCCTTTATTGCCTTCTATCTTGGCTATACCAATATGCGCTACCTGGCGGACATGCGCGACCCTGCTGCCGAAGCACTTTTCAGACGTGTCATCAGGAACCACAAGGAGGTCGAACGCCACCATGACCTGCGCTCCATCATCCTTGACGAAAACCACACCATCCTGGTCGCCGAGATCGAACTGCGTGAAGAGGCGCTGGTGCCGCGTCTGCAGCGCGAGTTTGTCAAGCAGCGTGACGATATCCTGGCGCAGGTTCCCGTCGCACGCCGCAACCAGCAGCAGGTGCGCAGCTACGCCTCGGCGCGCGCCTCTGTACAGGTCACCATGAGCCATGCAGAGCAGATCATCGATGAGATCGAAGCCGAGATCAAGGGTAAAATGCCGCGTGTCTCCCACATCACGCTGGAAGTCGAAGGCATCTACCAGCCCGATGCGGCGACACTGTTTGTCTGAACCTCATAACAAATAGTTGGCAGTGTAATATCTTAAAAAACCCGTGTGCTTGATTCTGCATAGGATGTGTCGAGGCACGAGGCGTGAGCAGGACGCGGAAGCTTCGTTTCACTCAGCACATCCTATGACTGCAAACTTTCTTTCTTTCCTCTGGTCGATTCTGTTTGGCACTCTGTGATAGAATGTCCAGCTATTTTAATTCGCCTGTCAGAGCGTAACCGCCCCGATCGGCATTTTTTCACATATTTAATCCTAACCTAAACATTCGAGAACAAAATGGCTGACCTTTCCCTCTATCGGAACATTGGCATCTTTGCCCATGTTGATGCCGGTAAAACAACAACGACAGAACGTATTTTAAGTCTCACCGGCAAGATCCATAAAATTGGTGAAGTACACGATGGCGAAGCCACCACGGACTTCATGGATCAGGAGCGTGAGCGCGGAATCACCATCCAATCAGCTGCAACGACCTGCGAATGGAAAGATCATCAGCTCAACATCATCGACACTCCCGGACACGTTGACTTCACTATCGAGGTTTATCGCTCTCTGAAAGTGCTGGATGGCGGCGTCGGTGTCTTCTGTGGTTCAGGTGGTGTTGAGCCGCAGTCTGAAACCAACTGGCGCTACGCCAACGACTCCGAAGTTGCGCGTATCATCCTGGTCAACAAGCTGGATCGTATAGGCGCCGATTTCTATCGAGTCGTTGATCAAATCGAAAACGTACTGGGCGCCAACCCTCTCATCATGGTGCTGCCGATCGGCATCGAGGATGATTTTGTCGGCGTCGTCGACCTGCTCACGCGCAAAGCCTGGATCTGGGACGACTCCGGCGATCCCTCCAAGTACAGGATCGAAGAGCCGCCCGCCGACATGGTCGATCGCGTTGAAGAGTATCGCGAAAAACTGATCGAGATGGCGCTCGAACAGGATGACGACCTCATGGAAGCCTATCTGGATGGTGAAGAACCCTCCATCGAGGATGTCAAACGCTGCATCCGCAAAGGCACCATCGAGCTGGATTTTTTCCCGACCTACTGTGGCTCTGCGTTTAAGAACAAGGGCGTACAACTCATTCTGGATGCAGTTATCGACTACCTGCCGTCTCCGACAGAAGTCAAGCCTCAGCCTGAAGTCGATCTGGAAGGCAACGAAACCGGCGAGTTCGCCATCGTCGATGTCGACCGCCCGCTGCGCGCGCTGGCTTTCAAGATCATGGACGACCGTTTTGGCGCCCTGACCTTTACCCGCATCTACTCGGGCAAGCTCGAAAAAGGGATGACGGTACTCAATACCTTTACCGGAAAGACCGAGCGCATCGGCCGCATCGTCGAGATGCATGCCGACTCCCGCGAGGAGCTGGACTCCGCACAGGCAGGCGACATTATCGCCATAGTCGGCATGAAAAACGTACAAACCGGCCACACCCTGTGCGATCCCAAGAACCCGGCCACACTGGAGCCAATGGTATTCCCGGATCCGGTTATCTCCATCGCCATCACGCCAAAAGATAAGGACGCCTCCGAAAAGATGGGCATTGCGTTAGGCAAGATGATCAAGGAAGACCCCTCCTTCCGCGTTGAAACCGACGAGGACAGCGGCGAGACCATCATCAAGGGGATGGGCGAACTGCACCTCGACATCAAGGTCGATATCCTCAAGCGCACCCATGGCGTCGATGTCGAAGTGGGAAAACCCCAGGTTGCCTACCGCGAAACCATCACGCAGAAGATCGAGGACAGCTACACGCACAAGAAGCAGACAGGTGGTTCCGGCCAGTTCGGTAAAATCGACTACATCATGGAGCCCGGCGAGCCCGGCAGCGGCTTCGAGTTCGAATCGAAGGTGACCGGCGGCAACGTACCGCGTGAATTCTGGCCCGCTATCGAGAAGGGCTTTGCAAAAAGCATGGAAGTGGGCATCCTCGCAGGCTTTCCGCTGCTTGACGTCAAAATCACCCTCGTCGATGGTGGATTCCACCCGGTTGACTCCTCTGCGATCGCTTTTGAGATCGCCGCCAAGAGTGCATACCGTCAATCGGTTCCCAAGGCTGGTCCCCAGCTGATCGAACCGATCATGAAGGTTGATGTCTTCACCCCCGAAGACCACGTGGGAGACGTGATCGGCGATCTGAACCGTCGTCGCGGCATGATCAAGTCCCAGGAACCGAGCTCCGGCGGCGGCGTACGCATCAAGGCGGATGTCGCACTGAGCGAAATGTTCGGCTACATCGGCGACCTGCGCACCATGACCTCCGGTCGCGGGCAGTTCTCCATGGAGTTCTCGCACTACCTCCCCTGCCCGAAAAACATCTCGGAAGAGATCATCAAGGAGGTCAAGGAGCGCGAAGCCGCAAAGTAAGCGCCCTGCCCTGAACCGGATATCAAATCCGGCAAACAAAAAGCCCCTGCACTGTCAGGGGCTTTTTTATTGGTTCCAGATAGCAGGATCCTGCCTATGGAGAGCGTTGTTGTTGAGACAGGTGTCATTGCGAGGAGCAGGAGGCGATGCGTCAATCTGGTTTGGGATTATAAATTACATCCTTGTAATAGACCCTTCGGGTCGCACAAAGTACGTTCAATTTTACTCCAGGCAATATTAGTGCCGCCCCTATAACATTGATGTAGATTAAGGTTTACCTGAATAGAAGTCATCATATCCTCCAATTCACTTTTTTCAGAATAGACTGCATCCTCAGTAAGACTAAACAATCTATCCACCAGAGGAATAATACAATGAAACTAAAATTTGCACTTATGCTGCTTGTCTGCATCAGCACTCTTGTCGGAGGCATCGCCGTTGCGGGTGCTGGCTACGACAAACAGAAAGTTGTCTACCATATCAATTACGATGATCCGAAAGCCCAGGCGGGCGCCCTGCGTAATATCCAGAACCACATCAATGCCGTTGGCGAAGAGAACCTGGAATTAAAGATTGTCATGCACGGCAAGGGGGTCTCGCTGCTGCTCACGCCTGATCAGCTTGAAAACACCAAGTTGAAGCTGGGGAATGCGACCGATGAGATGCAGACAAAAATCACCGGACTGAAAAATCAGGGTGTAGGTTTTGAAGTCTGCGCAAATACGCTAAAAGGAAAAAAGATCAATTACGAGGATGATCTGTTCGATGTGGATGAAGCCGACATCGTTCCAAGCGGTGTGGCTGAAGTAGCGAAGTTGCAGTCAATGGGATACAGCTATATCAAACCATAATCTGTTGACAAAAAATACCCGCAGGCAATGCCTGCGGGCAAATGACTGAAGCAGAAGAGAGGCTGCTACAGGTCG
>JADWMH010000275.1 GCA_015767355.1 Gammaproteobacteria bacterium | reverse complement strand
TCGCCCAGTCCGGGGGTTTCACTGTGGGAGACGATGCGCACCCCCTTGAGTGTTCCCTTGCTGTCTACGGCAACCAGCATCAGGATTGGGCCGGCATAGCCGTTTGGAATGGTTGCCTCGAATACGATTGCGGCAAGTTTTCCCTGTCGCGTCCCCACGTAAGCCGTGGTATTGCTGATGCCCAGGAATTCCGGTGCATCCAGCGTCAACGGGTGTTGCAAAAAATCGTTGTCGATTTCGGACTGGGGCACAAGTTCGTACAACTGGTTCAGCAGCGCCATGCGTTCGTTGTGAATGATGATATCTCGGGTTTGCTGTTCAGTGCCGGAGACCAGCAGCGCGCCGAGGATGCCGAAAAAACCGAGGATCAGACCGGATGCCAGGATGTTTTTAAATTCCACCCTTCTTCTCCTGCTCTCCATAGATGCGCGGCTGGGTGTAGTAGCCGATGGTCGGCGCAGCCATGTTCATCAGCAGCACGGCAAAGGCGACCGCGTCCGGATAGCCGCCCCAGCTGCGAATGCTGTAGACCAGTACGCCGATCAGGGCACCGAAGATCAGCTGTCCTTTTTTGGTGGTGACAGTCGTCACCGGATCCGTGGCGATAAAGAAGGCGCCCACGATAACTCCGCCGCTGAAGAGGTGGAAAGCAGGAAAGGGATTGGCCTCAGGCTCAGCCAGCCACCATGCCGTCGCCATGATGAGTATTGCGCCGATCATCGACACCGGGATATGCCAGGTGATAATGCGCCGCCATAACAGAAACAAGCCGCCGAGCAGAAACCAGTTGGCGACCCACTCGGTGCCGAGACCACCATAATCTCCCCACATCGGGCTGTGACGGATCTCGCTGATCATTTTGCCCATATCCAGCTGGGTGCGCATTTCATCCAGCGGGGTTGCCATGGTAAGGGCGTCCCAGCTCAAACCCTGCGGCAGGCCGTTGCCGAAGATGATGCCGAGCGTGGCGAGGAAATCCAGGCTATGCGTAGACAAATGTCGCGGCGGCAGCCAGTTGGTCATCTCGGACGGGTAGGAGACCAGCAGCAGGACGTAGGCGGCCATGGCGGGGTTGAAGGGGTTGAAGCCCAGGCCGCCATAGAGCTGTTTGACCACGATGATGGCAAACAGCATGCCGCCGACGGTCAGCCACCAGGGGAGCAGCGGAGGAATGGAGACGGCAAACAGCACTGCAGTTACGACGGCGCTGAGGTCCATGATGACCGGGGTGATGGCGCGTTTGCGCAGTTTCAGGATAAAGGCCTCGGCGGATATGGCAGCCACCGATGCGATGAATATGTTGATGACGATGCCCCAGCCGAAATACCAGGTCATCGCGATAATGCCGGGAATCATGGCCAGCAGAACCTGCGCCATCACGCGCGTGACGTTTTCACTGTGTCCGGTATGAGGTGAGCTGTAGGTTGAAAATTGCATTATTCCGAGGCGCCCTGGTTGGTTTCGGTTGCAGCCTTTGCTGCAGATTTTTTTGCAGCAGCGCGTTTGACAGCGGCGGCAATGGCGGCTTTCTTGGCGCTGTCATCACCGCCTTTTTTGCTCTTTAGTGCGGCCTTCTTTTTGCGCATGCGCGCCTTGCGCTCTGCAGCGATGTGTTCAAGTCGCGCCACCCTTGCCTCGTGGCGCTGGCGGGCGTGATCTGCCTTGCTCTTCTCCTTCTCCTTGCTCCAGATTTGCGTCTTTGCAAATCGGTAGTAATGCACCAGCTGGATATGGGAAGGGCACACATGCGAGCAGCAACCGCATTCGATGCAGTCGAACAGGTGGTAATCCTGCGCCTTGTCAAAATTCTGCGAGCGGGAGTGCCAGTAGAGCTGCTGCGGCAGCAGCTGCGCCGGGCAGACCTCGGCGCATTTGCCGCAGCGGATACAGGCTTTGGCAGGCTCTGGAGGCGGGCAATCCTGCTCACTGGCAATCAGCAGGCAGTTGACGCCTTTGGTGACCGGAACTTGGTCGGTAGGCATGGAGAAGCCCATCATCGGACCACCGCAGATGAGTTGATTCGCCTTGTCGGTGTAGCCGCCCGCCTGTGAAATCAGCTCGCCGGCGGATGTACCGATCAGCGAATAGAGATTCTGCGGCTGCGCCACGCCTTCACCGGTGAGGGTGACGATGCGGGAAATCAGAGGGCGCCCTTTCAGCACTGCGTCGGCGATTGCGTAGACGGTGCCGACATTCTGGCAGACGATGCCGATGTTGGCGGGAATACCGTGTGACGGAACCTCCTTGCCGGTCAATAGCAGCGTCAACTGGCGTTCGCCGCCGCTGGGATAGAGTGTCGGCACGGTGACAACGTCGGTATGCTGTAGTGAAGCTGCCGCAACAGCAGCGCTCATGCTGTTGATGGCTTCCGGCTTGTTATCCTCGATGCCAATGAGACAGCGTTTGACGCCGAGAATATGCTGGATGATGCGGATGCCGGAGACAATCTGCT
>JADWMH010000274.1 GCA_015767355.1 Gammaproteobacteria bacterium | reverse complement strand
GCTCATGAGTGTTCGTGTTTTTCGTGACTTTCGTGGTTAATATTTTTCATCCAGCAAGTTTCCACTGCATCATCTCTGCGGCGCGAAAGGGAACCAGCTCCGCATGATCCAGTGACAGAACTTCCGGGACGCGCCATGCTTCGCGTTGCAGCGTAATGGTGTCACTGTTGCGCGGCAAGCCGTAAAAATCGGCGCCGTAAAAGCTTGCAAATGCCTCCAGACGATCAAGCGCCCCGGCCTCTTCAAAGACTTCCGTATACAACTCGACGGCTGCCAGTGCGGTGTACATTCCGGCACAGCCGCAGCCGCTCTCCTTGGCGTTTTTAGCGTGCGGCGCACTGTCCGTGCCAAGAAAAAATTTCGGGTTGCCACTGGTTGCCGCCTCGACCAGGGCGCGGCGATGCTCCTCACGCTTGAGCACCGGCAGACAGTAGTGGTGCGGACGCAGACCGCCTGTAAAGAGTGCGTTCCGATTCAGCAGCAGGTGGTGAGCAGTAATAGTGGCGGCGATTCTGTCAGACGATGCTTTTACGAATTCAACCCCCTGGCTGGTGGTCACATGCTCCAGCACCACGCGCAATCCGGGAAAACGTTCTGTTACGGGAACCAGGTAGCGCTCGATAAAAACCTGCTCCCGGTCGAACACATCCACATCAGCATCAGTCACCTCGCCATGCACCAGCAGCGGCACATCATGCTGCTGCATCTTCTCCAGTACCCCATAGCAGCGGCTGATGTCACTGACGCCACGACTGGAGTTTGTGGTTGCACCAGCCGGATACCACTTCACCGCATGTACGCAAGGATCGATGCCAATCTCGTCAGGTGATGTCTGATCGGTCAGATAGAGAGTCATCAGGGGATCAAAGTTCAGCTCCCCGGGAACGACATCAAGAATACGCCGGCGATAGGCAATCGCCTGCTCCGTGGTGGTGACCGGTGGATCGAGATTAGGCATGACGATGGCGCGCGCAAACTGCCTCGCCGTGTCCGGCACGACGGCGGCCAGCATATCGCCATCCCGCAGATGCAGATGCCAGTCGTCGGGGCGTGTGATGGTGAGTGAGTTCATGATTGCGTTCCAGTTCAAGAGCGGCAAGATATGTTACATGTTTAACCACAGATGCACACAGATAAACACAGATTCATAGAATCCCGTCATTGCGAGCGCAGCGTGGCAATCTCAGGAAGATTGCCGCGTCGGCGGAGCCTCCTCGCAATGACGGTTCACATCATTGTGAACACAACGCAGCAATTCATCAATATCCCGAATATTCCTTCAAAATACGCAGAGTATAAGAGGTTGCCGGGAAACATTTTCTACTTGACATTTGCTAATTTCTACGCATAATCCTCCCCCAAGCGCCGATTTGATATCCAGATTGCGGGCGCGTTATAAATGCGGCTAAAGCGAGATCGGAACAGTTTATCTAACCCGCTTGAGCTTTTGGCTATAGCGGGTTTTTTTATTTTTTAGGAAAGAGCATACATGAGCAACTATATCTTTACCTCTGAGTCAGTCTCGGAAGGTCATCCGGACAAGATGTCCGACCAGGTTTCCGACGCCATCCTCGATGCAATTATTGCCGAAGACAAGCATGCCCACGTTGCCTGCGAAACACTCTTCAAGACCGGCATGGTCATGATCGCCGGGGAGATCACCACCACTGCCAAACCGGATTACGAGAAGGTCATTCGCGAAACCATTAAAGAGATCGGTTACAACAGCTCAGCAATGGGTTTTGACTCGGAGACATGCGCCGTCATGACCGCCATCGGCATCCAGTCTCCGGACATCAACCAGGGCGTTTCCCGTGAACGCCCCGAGGATCAAGGCGCCGGCGACCAGGGTTTGATGTTTGGTTATGCATGCAGTGAAACAGACGTGCTGATGCCTGCGCCAATCACCTACTCCCACCTGCTGATGCAGCGCCATGCCGAGGTGCGCAAGAGCGGAGAGCTGGACTGGCTGCGCCCCGATGCAAAATCCCAAATCACCATGCGCTATGAAGGCAACAAACCCGTCGCCATAGATGCCGTGGTGGTATCCACACAGCACGCCGATACCCTGAGCCTGGAGGCGCTGCAGGATGCGATTCGCAAGATCATCATCCGGCCAATCCTCGAGCCAACCGGTCTGCTGCATGCCGACACCAAGTTTCATATCAACCCGACTGGCAAATTTGTCATCGGCGGCCCCATGGGCGATGCCGGTCTGACCGGACGCAAGATCATCGTCGATACCTATGGCGGCTCTGCTCGTCACGGCGGCGGCGCTTTCTCCGGAAAGGATCCATCGAAAGTTGACCGCTCCGCCGCCTATGCAGGCCGCTATGTGGCAAAAAATATCGTCGCAGCAGGTCTTGCCGAACGCTGCGAAATTCAGATCTCCTATGCAATTGGCGTCGCCGAGCCAACCTCGATCATGGTCGATACATTTGGAACCGGCAAGATCAGCGATGAGAAGATCACTCAG
>JADWMH010000098.1 GCA_015767355.1 Gammaproteobacteria bacterium | reverse complement strand
GGCCGGCGACTCCATGAGCAGTTGCGCAGGGTCTGAACCCTTTGCTCTGCAGGTGCTGGGCGACAGCATGGAGCCTGAATTCCCTGATGAATGTATTGTCATCATCGAGCCCAACACCAAATGCAGCAGCGGCGCCTATGTGTTTGCCGAGATCGAGGGCTCGCGCTGGTTTCGGCAGTATCTCAATGATGACAATGGTGAACGACTCGTCGCGCTGAATGCCGACTACCCCGAGATGCCCCTCGATGGTTTCGAGTGGCAGATACACGGGATCATTGTGCAACGCAATATTCGACGCAAGATCAAGCACTACGATGTCTACTAAACATGCCTATTGTGAATGATGCGCTTCGTTCCTCAACACATCCTATGCTATCTCTGATAGCAATAGTGATGCTGGTGCTCTTGTCCGCCTGTGGGCAGGAGACAGATAACAACAGCGGGAACAGGCATGAATCGAAAGAGCATCTCGTAGTCGTCACGCGGGTGCATGAGGGCGATCTCAGCAGAAGCTATGAGCGCCGGGGCATTCTCAAGGCGCGGCGCAGCGTCAGGATCCATACCCTTGAAGAGGGTATGGTGATCTCTCTTCCCTGGTATGAGGGCGACGCAGTCAAACAGGGAGACGAACTGGTGCATCTCGACGATGAGTTGCTGCAGGCCGAACTGGCCAAGGAGAGCGCCAGGCTGGACAAGGAGACGCAGGATCTCAAACGTCTGCAGCGCCTGACAAAATCAAAAGCAGCCTCCATCGATGAGCTGGTGACGGCACAAACCGAAGTCGCTGTGCAACAGGCGGAAGTGACACGTTTGAAGACGCATATCCGGCGCACTTCCATCAAGGCGCCTTTTGACGGAATCATTACCGAACGCCTGCTGGAGGCGGGTGACCTGGCGACTGAAAACAGCCATTTTCTGACACTTGTCGATCCGCAGTCGCTGGTGATTGACCTCAGCCTGCCGGAGTTCCTGCTGCTGCAGTTCAAACCGCAGATGCAGGCAGCGATTCGTTTTGGCGAGCACTCTCAAAATGATGAACAATGGTATCCGGCAACCATCAGCCGCATCTATCCGACCATCGATGAAACAACCGCGATGGGATTGATGGAGCTGAAACCACTGACACTGCCGCAGGACGTTCTCATCGGCCAGACAGTCAATGTCAGGCTCGAGACAGCCCTGAAACACCAGATATCGATTCCCTATCAGGCCCTGCAGCAGTCCCGGGACGGGCATTACGTCTATGTTGTCGAAGAGAACAAGGCGCTCAAACGCCCTGTCAAAGCCGCATTTTTCGGATCCCGGCAGATTGTGATCAGCAGCGGCCTCAGTGATGGAGAAACCATTGTCACGCGAGGATTTCTCGGTCTCGAGGATGGCGCCGATATCAAAATAGCCGAATCAAAATAATTCAATGAAGGAATCCCGCGGCAATATCAGCACCTGGTGCATGCACCATCCCATCGGCGTGGTGATGCTCACGCTTGCCGCGATGATGCTGGGGCTTCTTGCCTATACGCGCCTGAGTATCGACCTGCTGCCGCATGTCATCCACCCGGAGGTGCGCGTCAGGGTCATGGATCCGGGTGTGCCTGCGAAGATCATGGAAGACAAGGTGACGCGTCAGCTCGAGGAGCAGCTGGCGATCACCGAGGGTGTGGTGCATATCCATTCGACCACCAGCAAGGGGCGTTCTGCGATCGATCTCTCCTTCGATTTTGACAAAGATATCGATATCGCACTGCGTGACGCCAGCAACCGCCTGGACCGTGCAAGGCGTTTTCTGCCGGATACGATTGACCCGCCGATCATCTATAAGCGTGACCCCTTTCAGCGGCCGGTCATGATCCTGCTGGCCTCCTCCACCCTGCGTTCGGCGTTGGAGATCAGGGAGTGGGCTGATTACACCTTGAGCAAACTGCTGCTGAATCTCCCCGGGATTGCAGCCATCGAGGTTGGCGGCGGGGTCAATCGAGAGATTCAGATAGAGGTTGATCAGGAACGGCTGGCGGCCAGCGGCATCGATATCACGACTCTGACTGACATCATCAGCAACAGCAACAGCGACACGGCGACCGGCCGGCTTGAGATGCGCAGCGGCGAAATCAGCGGCATAACACGCGGACAATTCAGCAGTGTCGATGCTTTTGGAAAACTGACCCTGCCCCGCTCTAATCTGCAGGTCAGCGATGTTGCGACAATCTACGACGCCAATGAAGAGGAGCGAATTCGCGTGCGCAGCAACGGCATGCCGGGCGTCAAGGTCTCGATCCAGAAACAGCCCGGAGAGAATACCGTCGACGTGGTCACAGCCGTCACACTGGCGCTGGGACAACTCAGGAATAACAACATGATTCCCGATGACATCTCTCTCTCCATCGTCAAGGATGATTCCACACCGATAAAGAGCGCCATCGATACAACACTGCAGGCAGCGATAAGCGGCGCGCTGCTGGCAATGCTGGTGGTCTACCTGATGCTGGGGGACCTGAAACGTACACTGATTATCGGCACGGCTATCCCGGTCGCCATGCTGATTACCTTTTTGCTGATGTCAATCGTGGGCCTCAGTATCAATATCATGACGCTTGGAGGACTGGCGCTGGGTATCGGCATGCTGGTCGACAGCACCATTGTGATGCTGGAAAATATCCACCGTCATCAGCAAATGAAGTCTGACCCTGCGAATGCCGTCAGGGAGGTCGCCGGAGCTATTTTCGCCTCGACCACCACCAACCTGGCCGCCATTCTCCCCTTTATGCTGCTTGTCAGCATCATCGGGCTGCTGTTTCGGGAGATGCTGTTCACAATCTCCTCGGCCATCGTCGCTGCAATGGTAGTCTCGCTGACCTTGATTCCGGCCCTGGCAGGCAGACTGAAACCCGCAAAGCATTCAGGCTTTGTCGATTCAGCTACTTTTGCAGTCTCCGGCGGCTACAGCCGGCTGCTGCAGCGCATCTTATCCCTTCCAGCCATAATCAGGCTCCTTCTCATCGCCCTGTTTGTCATCGGCATCGCAGTCACATCACGTGATTTTTTCGAATTGCCGGATAGTCTGCTGCCGAAAATGGATGAAGGTTCCATCATGGTAATTTTGAGCGCTGATGAAGGCAGTGATATCGACACCATGGACAAGTTGACGCATCGGGTGGAGGAGATCATCGGCGCTCAATCCGATGTGGATACCATCTTTACCACGGTGGGCGGTTTTATTTTTGGGCGCACCCAGGTCGAGCGCCCAAACCGTTCATCGATCCAGGTGCTGCTCAAGCAGGCGTCAGAGCGCTCGATCACGGCGCAGGAGTGGGTCACAGAGTTCCGTAAACAGATGGATGATGCGGGAATACCCGGGCTGCGCATCCGCTCCTATGTGCGCTCTATGCGCGGCATCCGCATCAACCAGGGAGAAGATGACCTCTCTCTTCAGGTTCGCGGCGCCAATCTGGAGACTCTGACCACGATTGCCGAACAGCTCAAGGAGAAGCTGCAAACCCTGCCGAATCTGAATAACCTGCGCCACTCCAATGAAGACCCGGCTCGTGAGATGGTGCTGCAAATCGACCATGAGAAGGCGGCCCGTTATGGCATTGATGCGTCATCGATCGGCCAGCTGGTGCGCACAGCCCTCGATGGCAGGATCATCACCAGCTTCTATGCCGATGACCGCAGCATCAATGTTCGTCTGCGCTTAAAGAAGAGTCAATGGCGCAGCCCGGGTGATCTGCACAATATCCAGCTGTTGAGAAAGAGCGAAGAGCATCCTGCTGTGCGGCTTGCCGATGTTGTAACCATTCTTATACAGGCTGCCCCGTCGAAAATTCAGCGTGACCGCCAGCAACGCATCGTTGAAGTGAGCGCATCCTTCGTCGATGCGGACAAGATGCAGTCGACCCTGCGCGAGGCGCTTGAAATCGCCCACAGCCTCGATCTGCCTGATGGCTATGGCATCATCGAGGCAGGCAGCCTCAAGAATCTGCAGCAGAGCCACTCTCTGGGGATGACACTGCTGGCGCTGGCGCTGTTTCTGGTGCTGGTGGTGATGGCCGTACAGTATGAATCCCTGCGCAATCCACTGGTAATTCTTCTTGGGGTTCCTTTCAGCGTCATCGGTGTTTCAATTGGCCTCGATATGACTGAAACGCCTATCTCCATGCCCGTATGGATCGGCATGATCATGCTCGCCGGAATCGTTGTCAACAACGCCATCGTGCTGGTCGAAACCATTGAGATTCAACGTCGAAACGGGATGCAGAGAATCGATGCCACGGTTGAGGCAGCACGCATCAGGCTCAAACCCATCCTCATGACAACCCTGACCACGGTATTTGGCATGCTGCCGCTGGCCATGGCGCATGGAGAGGGCTCGGAGATGCTGCAGCCGCTCGCCGTGGTCATCATCTCCGGACTGCTGTTCTCGATACTGGTGAGCCTGCTGCTGATCCCGATCTTCTATGTCGCGCTTGCAAGGCGATGATCAGGAACTAGTTCAACAATGCACGGGCCTTTTGAGAAAATATGATTCACACAGATGAAAAGATATCATCATATCTGTGTGCATCTGTGTTCATCTGTGGTTAATTTCTATTTTCCGTGTATTCCGTGTGTTCCGAGGTTAAAAAGGTTTCTACGGATAACGCACTGTAATATCCATGACAATTCCACGCTCATCCGGATACATCATCTGCGACATCCAGGGCTGATATTGTCCCATCAGGCGCATCATCTCTATAGCCTGTTTCTGCTCTTGTGGAGTCATCTCTTCGGATGGCGGTGCGCTCTCCATGAGCTGTGCAAATATAGAGTAGTAGCGCGGTCCGTCGCTCGTGAACCAGAAAAATGCAGGTTTGGATGCATCCATCGTTGTGGATGCAGCTTTTTCACCCATGACAATATTCAGATTTTTCTCCTTTAGACTGATACTGACTGGTGGAATACCGGTTGGCAGCAGGCCGTCTGGAAGAGGAACCGAGGCGCCGTCATCCGGCACCTGGATCGTGGCAAGCGGAGGAGCAAACATGGAGAGCATACGCACCAGTCCCATCGGGTCGTCCGCTATCAGGGAGAAGCGGGCGCTGGCATTCTCCGGCTGACTTTTTTTGCCAAGCTTGAGTTCATCGATGGCAACATAGAGCGTCTTGACCTGGGTGATTCCCATACCCATCGCCATCGCGATACCCATGGACGCTTCATCCATCGCCTTTTTACGGATAGCCTTGCAGCCTGCTTTCTCTCCAGTGGCGCCAAGGAATGCCATAAAGGAGAGCAAGGAGTCACGCAGCTTCGGCACATTGGCGCTGAATCCAAAATCCACCATAGGATCGGCTGATACCTCGAAGGTTTTCAGTGGCGCCGGAATGGCCATTAATGACTTCGAGATCTCAGGGGTGGTTTTCAAAACGACTTCCATATTGATCGTCCGGCCCTGAATCGACTTGACCCCCATAACGACTTCCGGAGCATGGGCGACAACAGCTTTTGCAACCTCGAAGCATTTTTGCACCTGGTCGATATCGCCGCCCTCCCCCTGCTGTTTCAAGGCGGCTGTGGCGACGTTCTGCAGGTTTTCCACGCCCTGCTGCAGTTTGAAAAACCCCTCTCCATAGCCACTGTAGTGATTGCTCTCAACAAACTGCCTGAACTGCGACGCAGAGTAGCTCTTTTCCGGTTTGTTCTTGCCTGTCAGGTGCTGCAGTACTTTGTCGCGATATGCATTCTGAAACAGGCTGGCAGCCAGATGATCATTATGGATAACCAGTGCAACGCCCACCTGCCCCTTGTCATCGGCAACAACCAGGCAGTCCAGTCCATCACAGCTGTTGAATTTGAGCTTGAACCCGGTTCGTTGTTCAACACGTTTCAGCATCGCCATGACAGCATCAGGATTTTCGATCTCCACGCGCATCACAGGCGTCAGGCCAATGCCATATATCATACTGCGTGAATCCCTGCTCAAGCCGATATTCGCAAGTTTGCCGGACTCGGCATTCTGCAGCACTTCCAGCATCAGTTCCCTGATGAATTTTCCTGCCTGACTGCTACCGAGATCAGCGGTTAAAGTACCTGCGGCAGATCCTTTACCCTTCTTGTTGTCAGCAGCTGTTTTCTGCGCTGTCTCCATCTGGTGAATAGCAATTGCCAGCACCTGTTCTGCCTGACGCATCTGCTCATCATAAAAATCCGCTGGCAACGGTTTGCTGTTAGCGAAAAAATAGATTGTATCTTCAGGCACATAGGAGAACAAAGAATCTGCTGCAGCTGCCACATGGCTGGATGCCATCAGCAAGATAACGACCGTCGCCGTGAAAAATCCTGATTTTATTTTCAAAGTAGATCTCCATCGAGATGATTGATGATTTCTGCGCTGAATCTAATCATGCCTGAGGCATTGAGGCAACCACTAATTCATTGGCAGTTTGCAGTCGTCAGTATGCAGTTTGCAGTTTGCAGTAAAAGACAAGTTAACTCGTTTCCATGCTCCTGCGTGGAAATGCAAATCTGAGTTCGAAAATAGCACTATAAACTCTCTTTTCATGTTTTGCTGACTACTGCAAACTGCAAACTGCCAACTGCAAACTTTCTTTATTGATCCAGCTCCACCTGGTCAATTTTTTGAAAACGGCTGCTGATCCGCCGGGCAGATATCTCTACCTCGTCTACATCCTGGTGCGCCTGTGAGATGTGCTGGGAGAGCTTTCCCATGCGCTGGCGAAAGCGCTCAAAGTCCTGTGACAGGGCATACAGGTGATCGCGGATCACGTGCACCTGTTTCTGCGTCGCGGCATCACGTAAAACCGCCCTGGCTGTGGTCAGCACAGCCATCATCGTGGTTGGCGAGACCAGCCATACACTCTTGCGCTGCGCATCCTCAACCAGCTTCGGATGATGCGCATGGATCTCTGCGAATACCGCTTCAGCCGGAATGAACATCATGGCGCCATCGGCTGTCTCGCCATGAATAATATATTTTGAAGCAATATCGTTGATATGTTTCTTGATGTCCTGGTGAAATTGCCGGCCCGCCTTGTGGCGTTCTGTCTGCACTTGCGCCGTATCAGTCATGCGTTGAAATGACTCCAGCGGAAACTTGGCGTCCACGGCGATGTTTCCTGTGGGTTCGGGCAGGCGCAGCAGACAATCGACCCGTGTTCCATTGCCCATTGTCTGCTGCAGGGAGAAGTGTTTCTGCGGCAGCAGGTTCTCGACCAGCGAGGCAAGCTGCATCTCGCCAAAAGCCCCGCGCGAGCGTTTGTCAGATAACAACTCCTGCAGACTGACGACATTGGACGAGAGCTCGGCAATGCGTTTTTGTGCTTCGTCGATACGGTTCAGATGTTCCAGCACCAGGGTGAATGTTTCCGTTGTCTTCTCAAACCCCTTGCTGAGGCGCTCATCCACCACTCCGCCGATCTCCTTGAGACGCTGGTCGGTGCTCTCCATCAGCTGATGAACGCGTTTGCCAAGCGCTTCGCCATGCTGCAGCAATGCCTGGTTGACCAGGTTGCCGAGCTGTTCCACTCCATTTGAGAGGATCTGCTGCTGACCGAGCCTGCCTTCGGAGAGTGATTCTGTGGTCGTACTCTGAAATTTCTCCAGGCGTTCGGCCAACTGCGCTTGCAATGTGCCATGATCCCGACTGATGGATGTCAGCATTTCACCAAAGCGCCGCTCCATCTCCTGCTGCAGGCGATTGCTGTTGAGCAGCAGCATCTGCTGCTC
>JADWMH010000273.1 GCA_015767355.1 Gammaproteobacteria bacterium | reverse complement strand
GTTCCCTCTCTTTTCGAACTCCAGCTGGCGCCTTTGGCTGAGTAGACGATATAGTAGGTTACTCCCATGACCTCCCGCTTGCCGTCGCCATCGATGTCAAACAGGTCAAAATCCCGGGGGCTATTGCCAAAATAGAGGATCTGCGTCGCCTTGCTGTTTTCGACAGGAAAGATATTTCTCAATTCCCACACCTGTCCGGCAGCCATGCGATTGCAGCCGTGTGAAACCCGGCCGCGTTTGACAGTCCAGAAGTTGGTGTGATGCGTGGGGATCTCCAGCGTCTTTTTGAGGCTTCCTGACAGCCCTGAAAAGCGCACCGCAGGGTTGTGAAAGCCATTTCCGGCAGCCTCGTAATCCATCTTGGGAACCATGCCGTAATAGAATTCACTGCGCATATTGTCGACGTCATGATATCCGCGGGAGAGAAACTGCCACAATCCCGGTGTTGCGAACGAGTTGATGACATTGTTGTGGCGGTCTCTTGCGGCGCTCTTGATGGAGCCGAATGGGGAGATGGTGGTGAATTCATGATACTCGAGGCTGCACTCTGCAGCAGAGTCACACGCCAGGGCTGGCCTGAACTCGCCGCTCTCGGACAGCACCTGGAAGTCATACTTGCTGCCCGTAAGGGCTTTAAACAGCTGCACTGTCTCCATCAACAACGCCTCGCTGGAGTAATCCTCTCCATCTGCGATGCGAGCCAGCACATCGACCAGCTTGCCGCCGGCTTCTTTATTCACCTCGATGGCATTGATGCGGCCAAACAGCAGATTGTTTGCCAGGATGAGGGCTTCGTTGCGTTTGGAGCGGAGTTGTTTTGCAATCCGCTCTTTGGAAGGCTTGCCGTCACCTCTGTTTGTCTTGATAAAAGCAGCGGCCTGCGCATGCCATTTGGAAAATTCAGCCTTGAGGTCAAACTTCAGTGGAAAGACCCTGTGCGGGTTGAGCTGCGTCAATACCTGCAGAGATTTCTTATAGAGCGATTTTTTGTCAATTTCACTGCCGCTGTCTGAAGCCTTTTGCGCGGCTGCAACGGTCCCGGAGATCTGGTAGGCCGGTGAATCGACGATATCCATAAAGTATTCGACCTGCGGTTCAACAGCACGCTTCTCCTTGCGCTCCATGCTGATATCGACCCACTTCTCATCGAGCATCCGGCGGTAGAAATTGCTGCGGGCAACCAGGTCAAACAGATAGTCATAGATGGTTGCATCATCCAGGATCAGGGTCGTGCGGGCCTGGTTGCCGCGGGATGACTGTACGTGGATGCGCCCGGGAGATTCAACCCTGGGCGCAAATCCAGTATAGAAACTGAGATAGACATTGCCGGAGAGCGCCTTGACCGGAAGCCATGAAGCGCCCCACACGGGAATCTTGCTGTCATACTCCTCGATGGTTTCCACAGCAGCAGCGGCGCTAGCTGTCGAGAAGCTCATGGCAAGTGTAAGCAGCAGCGGGAAAAATTTTGAGCGCATCGGGCCTCCAGGCGGGAATATGTATCCCGGACATTGTTATTATGTGTGTCGTTATCATGTCCGAGTCAAGCGCGTAACACTACCGCAAGAGCTGGATTGAAACAATAAAATAATGAACCATAGAGAATGTCGTTGCGGGGGAGCCTAAGCGACCGCGGCACTAATTTTGCCTGGAGCAACATTGAATGCGCTTTGTGTGATCCGAAGGGTAAATTACAAGGATGTAATTAATAATTCAAAACCAGATTGTCGCGTCGCCTGAGGTTCCTCGCAATGACGGGAACATTCATCATCCATACGCAAAGTGTTATAGTATTGTTGAATATTTCAACAATCGGAGATGGCGGTGAGTACCATTAATTTTAGTGTGCCAGATGATGTAAAAGAGGCTTTCAACAAAACCTTCCAGGGAGAAAATAAGAGTGCCGTTCTGACTCGAATGATACGTGATGCTGTAGAAGAGCGTCAACGCCAAAAACGAAGAGTGGTTGCTATCAACGCCATCTTGCGCTTGCGGGAAAAAAGTCATGCCGTTACGGATGATGAAATTGAAAAAGCACGAGAGGCGGGGCGTCCATGATCAGACTGGTCGTAGACGCCAGCGTGGCAGTCAAATGGTTTCTCCGTGACAGCGATGAAGAAAAGGATGTAGTGCCTGCCCTCGATCTACTCATAGGAGTCGGGAAAAACAGCATCGAACTGATTCAGCCACCTCACTGGATGGCGGAAGTGACCGCTGTACTGTCACGCCTGCAACCCGATTTGGCCGATGAAGCTATTGATCTTCTTGATGCCATGGAAATCCCAACCACTGAGGATGGCAATCTGTATAAACTCGCCAGCCATCTTGCCGCAGAGCTAAACCATCATCTTTTCGATACGCTCTATCACGCGTTGGCGATCCAGGAGAAAGCCACGCTGGTAACGGCTGATCATCGTTATTATAGAAAATCAAAACAACATGGCTCGATCTGCATGCTGGTGGACTTTGAATTCGAGCCAGCCCGCAGTTACAGCTGAGTTATCGAGATGTTACTTAATC
>JADWMH010000272.1 GCA_015767355.1 Gammaproteobacteria bacterium | reverse complement strand
ACAGTTTTTTAACCTGTTCAGGTTATTTCTTTGGCCGATAGAATCAGCGATGTGCATTTTACTTCAATCGGTTGCAGAATCAAGAAAATCATGCAATTAAATTAATTCTGGTGGAGCTAGGCGGGATCGAACCGCCGACCTCAACACTGCCAGTGTTGCGCTCTCCCAGCTGAGCTATAGCCCCGAAAGAGGCGCGTATTATGGGGATTTCAGGGGGAGTTGTCAATATGTAGTTGCAGCAAATCACGAAAAGCATATTCAATCTCAGCTCTCACCTTCACTCCCTCCCTGAGAGAGAGGAGATTGGAGTCACCGGCCTTTCGAGATCAGTTGACTTTTTTGTAAAACCGCCCCTCCGATCGAGAGATCATCTATGACGATGTTTCAGACATTCACTCCAACTTCTTCCGGGACAAAATCCCTGGCAATTCGTTTTGTCAGCGTATAGATCCCCCGCAGTTTGTCGAGCAGTTCCATCTCCATCCTCACCAGGTTCAGGCGAGTACCCTGCTGTTTGCCAATGCGTTCGGACTGGCGCAGCAGAAATTGATCCGCCAGACGCCGCACATCATCCTTTGCAGCAATAACATTCTCTGCAGCTTTCTCATCCTCCTCTCTCACCGCTGTGACTGCATCGTCGATAGAATTTCTGATTGTGTCTGTCAGATTGTTCAGCAAGATTCCTGTTGCCTCGCTGACATCTTCATCCATATCAATATACCGCTTGCCGAGTTCCACCAGGTCCGATTCGATCATATTCGCCAGATTCCCCAGGTTAACCGTTGCACTCATCAATGCCTGAAAGTGATGACTCTGGTGATCCGTCAGCGGCTCCTGGCGGATCTCACTCAGATATTCAAGGATGGCGTCATGCAGAATATCAACCTTGTGCCGCATTCTCACTATGCTGTCGCATCTACTCTTGCTGCCACTGCCAACGGCAGCGCGAAGCGTCGAAAACATCTCGATGATAATCTCTCCCATGTGGCCGAGTTCGGAACGCACCTGCTGCAAAGCCATGGCGGGAAGTTTGACGACATCTTCATCCAGGAAGCGAGGCTCGACAAGAATCTTCACCTTCCTGGGTTTTTCCGGGATCAGGCGCTCTACCAGCCGGGCAAAATAAGTTGTAAATCCGAGAAACAGCATCGTATTGGCCAGATTGAATATCGTGTGCGCATTTGCAATCTGGCGTGGCACCTCAGCCGCCATACGCGCCTTGCCGGAAAGCTCCGGCGCAACCGGTGAAATTGATGCAACAAACTCTGCCAGCTGCGGAATAAACATCACCCACAGAAGCACTCCCGCAATATTAAAGATGACATGCACCGCAGCTGCACGCACTGCTTCAACCGGTTTTCCCAGAGATGCCAGAATTGCAGTAACACAGGTGCCGATATTTGCGCCGAAGGCAAGTGCGATACCGGCCGGCAATGTAATCAGCCCTGCAGATGCCATCACGATGGCAATGCCGGTTGTCGCCGCCGAAGACTGCACCAGGCCTGTAAAAATTGCGCCCACGAGGATGCCGAGCAGCGGATTCTCCATCTTCACCATCAGATCGAGAAAAGGCTGATAGCTTTGCAATGGCTGCATCGCCTCTCCCATCACCCCCATGCCGTAAAAGATCAGTCCGAGCCCCATCACCATGGCGCCGCTATGGCGCACGTTTTCCCGTTTGCCGGTAAACAGCATGAAAAAACCTGCCGCCACCAGAAGCAGTGCATACTGGGTAATATTAAATGCGACAATCTGTGCAGTGAAGGTACTGCCGACATTCGCTCCCATAATGACGCCCACAGACTGCGCCAGCGTCATAAAGCCGGCCGAGATAAATCCCACTACCAGCACCGTGGTCACAGACGATGAGTTCAGTACAGCAGTGACAAAGGCGCCTGTCAGGGCGCCCATGAAACGGTTCCTGGTCAACTTGGCAAGCACGTTTTTCAAGGTATCTCCCGCCGCAGCCTTGAGGCCTTCTGACATTTGTTCCATGCCAAACAGGAACATCGCCAGGCCGCCAAAGAGTCCCATCGTGAGAGTGAACCAGTTGACCTCGGCCTCCCCCTCCACTGTTTCTGCCAGCACAGGAAGCGCCAGCATCAGCAGCAAAAAGCCAATCGACAGCACGACTGTCCTGAATTTCATCTCAGGGGATGGTGTGTAAAGCATCAAAAACTTATTCAATTGCATCACTCCAATTTTTTTATTTACCACGAAACACACGAAAGGCACGAAAAAGAGAGTTAAAAAGATGTACTTGCAAAATCCTGTCATTCCGGCATGTTTTTAGCCGGAATCCATTTATCGAGTGTAACTTATCAAAATACCTGCGTATTGATTCAGTCTGCACAGGGCCGAGAACTGCTTCCTACACGAAGTTGATGTTTCTCTTTTTTCGTGTTTTTCGTGTTTTTCGTGACTTTCGTGGTTATTTTCTTTTTAGAAGTCACCCTCTGATCCAGCTCAGAATCCTGTTGTTGGCCGGCATCTCATCATCGTTCAATAACTGCATGCCCGCC
>JADWMH010000097.1 GCA_015767355.1 Gammaproteobacteria bacterium | reverse complement strand
AGACGCAGTGTTGCATTGTCTGCATAGGCGAGGTCAGCGATGGCGATGATGACTGCGCCTTCAATAATCAACGGTATCCTGGCGCGTTGCCACGGGGGGATTTCAAGTTGACGAAAAATCGATTTAAGCGTGCGTTGATGACTGCGCCAGCGCATGCCGTCCCCATCCCTTCTGAAGCGCACCATGAGCCGCTTCTGCCGACCTTCAAGCATCTGCAGCTCACCCAGTTGCGACGGAAGCTTCAGTGGTTGTTGTGTGCGCCAATCGATTTCGGTGGCGGCGTCATGTTGTGGCGGACGCCAGCCGGCATAGAGCAAATTATTATAGCGTCTCAGCTCCACGCCGCTCCAGATGATCTGCGGGATGCGCTGGCTATCGGCCGTGAGCTGCTGCACAAACCCGGCGAGACGTTTTTGCGGTGGCGGGGGCAGCCCGAGTTGTTGCAGCCAGTGCCGCAGCAGCATTTTTTGCCATGCATACGGCTGCTGCAGCAGTGGTTCAAGTTGCAGCTGACCGGGAGCAGCAAGCATGCCCGTCAGCAGTTTACCGCTCTCCTCTTCAAGCAGCTCCCCCGCCTCTGCCAGATGGCTGGCGCTGTCAGCAATACTGGCCGCTGCAGCAGGCCAGCGCTGTGTCAGCCGGGGCAGGATTTCATGGCGCAGGTAGTTTCGATTGAAATCTGTCAGGGCATTCGTGGGATCATCGATCCATGTGAGCTGGTGCTGCGTGGCATACGCCTCGATCTCCGAGCGGGAAATCTCCAGCAGCGGCCTCGCCAGCCACCCTTCTCCGAAGGGGCGTATCGCAGGCATGGCGGCCAACCCCCTGACGCCGCTTCCACGCATCAGATTCAGCAACAGGGTTTCAGCCTGGTCATCCCGATGATGAGCTGTCAGCAGAATATCCCCCGGCTGCATCAACTGCTGCATTGCTTCGTAGCGGGCATCTCTAGCCTGCGCCTCTCTGCTCTCGCCCGACACGGGCTGCAGTGACAGGGAGAGAGTCTCTAATGGGATATCCAGCTGTCGGCATACATCGCTGCAGTGGAGACACCACTCAATCGACTGCTGCTGCAATCCATGGTCGATATGTATAGCAATGATTTCGGCATCAATTTGCTCTTTGATGGATACCAGCAGATGAAGCAGTGCGGTTGAGTCGAGTCCGCCTGAGAAGGCAAGCAGATATCGCTTTGTTGGTGGAAGAAGAGAGAGTTGCCTGAGCAGCCTGGTTGAATTGATGGAGTCACCCCAATGTGATTTATCGACCGTGAGGCATTACAAGATATGAGCAGTGTATTGAGTTACATTTTTCGCTTTGCAAACAACCTGACATAGGATGTGTTGAGGAACGAAGCGCATCTATTGAGATTGATGCGCTTGGCCTACATGGATGTAGGTCAGGGGCGCGAGCAGGACGCGGTAGCTTCGTTCCTCAGCAGCATCCTATAACTATACATAAAAGCATGGCATCAAGAGTCAGGCCTCGGTAAAACTTCCGTAGCTCATGAGGCGCTGGTAGCGCTGTTCAAGCAGCTGTTCCAGCGGAATCCCCTGCAGCTCGTCGAGCGTGGAGATCAGCGACTCACGCAGCTTCCCGGCCATGCCTTCAGGATCGCGATGCGCTCCGCCAAGGGGTTCATCGATAATGCCATCGATCAGCCCGAGTTTTTTGAGTTGTTGCGAGGTGATCGCCATCGCCTCTGCGGCCAGGGATGCTTTTGCCGCATCTTTCCACAGGATGGATGCGCAGCCTTCAGGCGAGATTACCGAATAAGTGCTGTATTGCAGCATGTTGAGACGATCACAGACCCCGATCGCAAGCGCGCCGCCCGAGCCGCCCTCGCCAATCACGGTGCTGAGGATTGGCGTTTTGAGTTGTGACATCTCACGCAGATTGCGTGCAATAGCCTCACTCTGACCACGCTCTTCGGCGCCGACGCCGGGATAGGCTCCGGGTGTATCAATAAAGGTCAGGATCGGCAGCTTGGAACGTTCAGCCAGTTCCATGACCCGCAATGATTTGCGGTAACCTTCCGGGCGGGGCATGCCGAAATTGCGTTGTAATTTTTCGTTCGTATCCCTGCCCTTCTGGTGGCCGATAATGACAACAGGCTTGCCGTCAAGGCGCGCCAGCGCTGTAATAATTGCCTGGTCGTCTGCAAAGGCGCGATCACCATGCAACTCTTCAACATCGTCGAAAATGTGCTCCACGTAATCAAGAAAATAGGGACGCAGTGGATGCCGGGCAACCTGGGAGACCTGCCACGGGGTGAGTTTTGCGAAAATGGTGCGTGTCAGCTCCTGACTCTTTGACTCCAGGGTTGAAATTTCGTCCTGGATATTGATCTCCGCGTCATTGCCAACATGACGCAGTTCATCAATTTTCGCTTCGAGTTCAGCGATCGGCTGTTCAAAATCGATAAAGTTCAGATCCATAAGATAGCTTCTCGTCTGTTCTCAATAAACATCGTGGTCAGATGACCACTCCTGCGTCTAACATAGACGCTTTCTGTAAGAGCATCTCTGTGGACGCGACATGCAGGGTAACATTTCATAACTCCGTTCAGATCACACATCCTATATGGTTTCGAGAAATACACAGGGTTATTGGGAATTTACCATACAAGCGTCTAAGCTCTTGTAGCATGATAACCAACCTGGATAGACTTTTCACCCAAAAATTGACGCAACTGGTGCAACAGTGTATCGCGTGGAGCCACCCGCCACACATCTCCGAGCTTCAGTTTACCCCGATACCTGTCACTGCTGTAACGCAGAATGACCTGACACTCTCCTCCCTGGAAAGGCTTCAGCAGCCTGCCAAGATCAGCTATCACCTCTTCCAGTGAGTGGCCATTGAGATGTTGCGGATCGATGTCGAGCGTCAACAGTGATGCATGCAGCAGGCGCGCCTCTTCAACCTCGACGGCGCGCACTGCCCGTACGCTGAGCGTATCACGATAGTCATCATGAATCAGGGTTCCCTCGATCATCAGAATCTTATCTGCAGCCAGGACCTCCTGGTGCGCTTCCAGCGCCTCGCTGAAGAATGTCGCCTCGATACGCCCGGTGCGGTCGTCGAGCAGCACGCTGGCCATCATTCCACGGCGACTCTCTCTGCGGTTGATCATCATGACAAGTCCGGCGATGCGCACCTGCACCTGGTTGCGGCGGCCGTCTTGTGGCAGACTCAGGTTGTCCAGCCGCGTAACCCCCAGAGATGCCAGATCACTCTCGTAGCGATCAATGGGATGGCCTGTCAGATAGAGCCCAAGCGTCTCTTTCTCACCCTGCAGGCGCTGTTCATCCTGCCAGTCATCCCGTATCGGGATCAATTTCGGATCAATCGTCTGCGGACTCTGCGATTCACTCATGCCGAAGAGGTCGTTTTGTCCCGCCGCCTGGTCAGACTGCTGCTGCTCGGCCATCTTCAGTGCCATCGGAATCTGCGCAGTCAGTGATGCACGATTTTTACCCAGCTGATCCATAGCGCCGGCGCGGATCAGCGCATCCAGCACCCGCCGGTTGACCTTTCTCAGGTCAAGACGCCGGCAAAAGTCGAACAGATCTGTATAGGGTTTGACGCTGGATTCCTGCTGACGCGTCTGAACGATCTCATCGAGTGCTGACTCCCCCACCCCCTTGACGGCGCCGAGGCCATAGATCACCGCGCCTTCACCGCTGACCGTGAACATATAGTCCGAGCGGTTGACATCGGGAGGCAGCACCTCGAGTCCCATGGAGCGGCACTCTTCGATGAAGGTGACGACCTTGTCGGTGTTATCCATATCGGATGAGAGCACCGCAGCCATGAACTCGGCAGGATAGTGAGTTTTCAACCACAACGTCTGGTATGAGACCAGCGCATAGGCTGCCGAGTGGGATTTATTAAATCCGTAACCGGCAAATTTCTCCATCAGATCGAAAATATATTCAGCGGTCTCCTCTTCGACATCCCTCTTGAGCGCACCCTCCATGAAGATGCTGCGCTGCTTGGCCATCTCCTCAGCCTTCTTCTTGCCCATGGCGCGGCGCAGCATATCAGCACCGCCCAGCGTATAGCCGGCCAGCACCTGGGCGATCTGCATCACCTGCTCCTGGTAGAGGATGATGCCGTAGGTGGGCTCGAGAATCGATTCAAGGTCGGGATGCGGATAGACGACCTCCGCGCCATGTTTACGCAGTACGAAGTCATCCACCATACCCGACTGCAGGGGACCGGGGCGATAGAGTGCGACCAGTGCGGTCATATCACCAAAACTGTCGGGCTTCATCTTGCAGATCAACTCCTGCATGCCGCGCGACTCAAGCTGGAATACAGCCGTCGTCCTGCCTGTCTGCAACAGTTCGAAAGCCTGCCTGTCATCCATTGGGAGCGCGTTGATATCGACAACCTGCTCTCCCTGCTGTTTGCGGCGGCGATTGATGGTGTGCAATGCCCAGTCGATGATTGTGAGCGTACGCAGCCCCAGGAAGTCGAACTTGACCAGCCCCACAGCCTCGACATCATTCTTGTCAAACTGTGTCACCAGGTTGGCGCCGTCAGCCTCGCAATAGAGCGCTGAGAAGTCTGTCAGCACTGTCGGGGAGATCACAACCCCTCCGGCATGCTTGCCGGCGTTGCGCGCCAGTCCCTCGAGCTTCAACGCCATCGTGATCAGAGAGGCGACCTCTTCGTCCGCCTCATACAACTCCTTTAACTCGGCGCTCTCTTCCAGCGCCTTGGTCAGGGTCATGCCGATTTCAAAAGGCACTGCCTTGGCGATACGGTCAACAAAGCCATAGGGGTGTCCCATGACCCTTCCTACATCACGCACCACCGCCTTGGCAGCCATGGACCCATAGGTGATGATTTGCGACACGGAGTCGCGCCCGTAGGTCTTCGCCACGTAGTCGATGACCCTGTCCCTGCCCTCCATGCAAAAGTCGATATCGAAATCCGGCATGGAAACCCGTTCAGGGTTCAGGAAACGCTCGAACAGCAGGTCGTGCTCTATGGGGTCCAGGTCTGTAATTTTCAGTGAATAAGCGACCAGTGAGCCGGCGCCGGAGCCACGCCCCGGCCCCACAGGAATTGCATTATCCTTGGCCCACTGGATAAAATCGGCAACGATCAGGAAGTAGCCGGGAAACCCCATCTGCAAGATGACATCCAGTTCAAACTGCAAACGCTCTTCATACTCCTGCAGGCGCTGTTGATACTCATCAGCATCGGCATCAAGAATGCCCAGCAGGCGTTTTGCCAATCCTTTACGGCTCTCCTGTGTAAAAAATGTCTCGGTGGTCATTCCCTGGGGAACGGGGAAATCCGGAAGAACATTCTCTCCCAGGGTCAGCTCAAGGTTGCAGCATTTGGCGATCTCAACCGAGTTTTGCAATGCTGCAGGGATATCTGAAAAGAGTTCGCACATCTCATCTTCGGTGCGCAGATATTGCTGGTCGGTATAGATTTTCTGGCGGCGCGGATCGTCCAGGGTGCGGCCGTCATGAATGCAGACGCGCACCTCATGCGCCTCGAAATCATCCTGCTTCAAGAAACGCACATCGTTGTGGGCGACCACTGGCAGTTGCTGCTGCTGCGCAAAATCGACCAGCAGATGCAGGGCATCCTCTTCGTTGACGCGGCCGGTGCGGCTTAAACCAAGGAAATAGGAGCCTTGAAAATAACTGCGCCACTCATGCGCAAACTCCCCGGCCAAATCAGCCCGCGTAGCAAGCAAAGCCTGAGCGACGTCGGATTCATGCGATGGCGCAATCGCAATCAGGCCATCACTGCTATCCTTGAACCAATCGCGCTCCATCATCGCCATGCCGAGATGCTGTCCCTCGCGGTAACTGCGTGACACCAGCCGGATCAGGTTCAGATAGCCCTCCTTGTTGCGCACCAGCAGCAGCAGTCGATACGGCTTGTTGACATCATCGGCATTGCGCACCAGCGCATCGACGCCAATGATCGGCTTGACCCCTGCTGCGGTTGCTGCACGGTAAAATTTGACTACTGAAAAGAGGTTGGAGCGGTCCGTATTGGCGACCGCCGCCATCCCCTTTTCACACACAGCAGAGGCCAGCGGCTTGATGCGCACCATGCCGTCGAGCAGCGAATATTCGCTATGAACGCATAGATGTACGAAACGTGGCGTCACTTCAACAGGTTCCTGGCATTAAGTTTAGAGTCATGACATGTAACTTCTCTATAATTCCGCGCGTTGTTCGAAAGTGTATAGGATGTGTTGAGGAACGAAGCGTATCGATCATAAGAATATGATGCGCTTCGCAAGCTCAACACATCCTATAACATGTTGACCTGCACTGAGTTAGTGGGAAATAATCATCGCATTTCTGGCTCCCTCTCAACATCTGAGAAGGAATAGAACCAAACGCTCCGTTATAACAATTTTTTTACAGGCGCAAACGAACGCCGGTGAATCGGCGTAACTCCCAGTTGCTGCAGCGCCTGCAGGTGTATTCTTGTCGGATAGCCCTTGTGTCTGTCAAAACCATAGCCGGGATATTTTAGCTCCATCCCGACCATTTCACTGTCCCGGGCAACCTTGGCAATAATCGAGGCCGCACTGATGCAGGGGTGGATTGCATCACCCCGGATAACGGCTTCGGCATCACAGGATAGATCAGGAAGGCGATTGCCATCCACCAGCGCCCTGTGCGGCTGCAGCGCAAGAGCATCGACGGCGCGCCTCATCGCCAGCATGGTGGCGTGCAGGATATTGAGCTCATCGATCTCTTCCACCTCTGCACGCGCAATAGACCAGGCAAGCGATCTCTCCCTGATTTCAAGCGACAACTGACGGCGCTTTTTCTCCGTCAGTTTCTTGGAGTCCGCCAATCCCCCGATGGGACGCTGTGGATCGAGAATGACAGCGGCGGCAACCACCGGCCCTGCAAGAGGACCACGACCGACCTCGTCGACCCCGCAAATCAGGAGTTGATATTTTTTATCACTGTTAATGATTACGCCCCGTCGGGAAACAGGTGATTTTACAGCAGCGACCTCTACCCAGATACCAAAATTTGCTTCCAATTCCGTTCATCATCATTTTTTCTCTGTGTGCTATGATCAGCGAATATTAGCAAGCTGGTATTTTCAGACAGATTGATGGGTTTCTACAAGCGACACCGCGCATCATTGGCAGGAAAAAGCGTACTGCTGCTGGCGCTATCGGGAGTCCTGCTGCCCGCGCTGTCTCTTGGCTATCTGCTGCAGTCAAAGTGGTTGAAACCATTGACGATTGTGCAACAAATCAGGAATGACGGCCGCCTCATTGCCATCACAACCAAGGGCGCCACCACCTATTTTGACGGTCCGAATGGCCCGGCCGGTCTCGAATATGATCTGGTGACGGCTTTTGCAAAAAAGCTTGGGGTTTCAGCTGAATTTATTTTTTCCAGCGACAACGAGGAGATTGCCGCTAAACTCCGCAGTGGCGAAGCCCACCTTGCAGCAACAGGTTCACCGCCGCCCGGTACGGCCCGCAAGCTCTATCATGGCCCCGTCTATCAGCATGTGACATCCCAACTGCTCTATCGCAGCGGCCATGTACGGCCTGTATCGATCGATCAACTGGCTCCAGGAATCCTGGAGGTGCCTTCCGGATCTGCAGAAGATGCTCTGTTGCAGAAACTGCAGCAGTCAGGAAACCCCGAACTGCTGTGGACTGCCTCTGACGGAACAGATTTCGAACAACTCATGTATCTGCTTGACGTGGAGATGGTCGACTATACAGTTGCCGATTCCAATCTTTTTGCTTTCAAACGGCGTCATTTTCC
>JADWMH010000271.1 GCA_015767355.1 Gammaproteobacteria bacterium | reverse complement strand
ATGACAAAACTCAGCATTTATGAGTATTGCAGTAGACTCCACGGAGAGAGTTTTACACAGTCATCATGAAACAGCCGATATCAACAAAGTTTCAAAAATTATTATTTCAGAATCTTCTGATTTACCATCTCTCTTTGCTGAATCAGTTACTTATAAAAAACTATAAAACACATGGTTTTTCTGTTCTATGCAGCAAATTGAGTGCTTCGACACTTGACATCAAAGCTTTTCCACAAAGTTATCCACAGCCTGTATTGCAATCTGGCGGCTCATGATTTATGCGATCATTGACAGACGTTTCTGGTAAATTTCATCCATGAGCAATAGCGTGATCATCAAGGTTGCAGTCGCAGCTCCTCTGTTCAGCCTGTTTGACTACCTGCCGCCAGACTCAGCATCAACAGCACAGTTGCTTCCCGGCTGCCGCGTACGGGTTCCTTTTGGCCGCAGCAAGCGCATAGGCATAATCTGGGAAAGTTGTGATCACGACGACACAGCTCCGCCATCCCATCGACTCAGAGCCATCACGGAGATCATCGACGCTACTCCATTACTGGATGAAAATGAGCGTCTTTTTTTAAGCTGGTGCGCCGGCTATTACCACCATCCGATCGGCGAGGTGGTGAGTGCAGCACTGCCAACACGTCTGCGGCAGTCAAAACAGCCCTGCCCAACTCTTGAGCAGGGCTGGAGAGTGGCGGGTAAAAGCATCTCGCTGCATGATTTCAGAAATGCGCCGGTTCAGCAGCGCATTCTCCAAAGGCTGCTTGACTCCACAGAGGGCGTGTCAGACAAGCAACTCACAACTCTCGATGGAGATATCCGCCCCGCACTCAAGCGACTGCAGCAAAAGGGAGCTATAGAGCGAAGCAACATGGCGCCGGTGCTTACTCGACCCTCCAGCGACAAAAGAGTGACTCTCTCGCAGGAACAGCAGAAGGCGGTCGATGCGATTCACGCAGCAAACGGGTTCAACACACTACTGCTTGACGGCATTACCGGCTCGGGCAAAACGGAAGTTTATCTGCATGCGGCTGACCATGCGATCTCCCGGCGCCTGCAGGTGCTGGTACTGGTTCCTGAAATTGCCCTGACGCCACAGCTTCTGCGCCGTTTTCAACGGGGAATCGACGGTGTTGTCGCAGTCTCCCACTCGGCTCTCAGCAGTGGCAATAGAGAACGCACCTGGATGCAGGCGCAAAAGGGCGAAGCAGATCTGTTGATTGGAACCCGCTCTGCAATTTTTACCCCCATGCCCCGGCTCGGCCTGATCATCATCGATGAAGAACACGACATCTCCTTCAAGCAACAGGAGGGCTTTCGTTATTCTGCGCGCGACCTGGCAGTCATGAAAGCCAAACAACGCAACATCCCGATAGTGCTCGGTTCGGCAACGCCGTCACTTGAGACGCTGCACAACTCTCTCAATGAGCGCTATCAATGGCTCAAACTGCGTCAGCGCGCAGGTAAAGCGAAACCGCCGCAGATCGGTCTGGTCGATATCCGTGCGCAGCGCTTGCGCGCCGGAATCTGTTCCGATCTGATCAAATCCATCCGCGAAGAGATTGACAAGGATCACCAGGTCATTCTGTTTCTCAATCGCCGCGGCTATGCGCCACAGCTCACCTGTCACGCATGCGGATGGATTGCGGAGTGCAACCATTGCGACGCCCGCATGACCTGGCATCAGAAGCTGCAGCGGCTCTGGTGCCATCACTGCGGTTGCCAGCATGCGAAACCGGAGAGATGCCCTGACTGCGGCGCCAGGGAGAGTCTGATCTATCAGGGACAGGGAACAGAGCGCGTGGAGGAGTATCTCGGCGAGGTATTCCCTGACATCCCGGTGATCCGGATCGATCGCGACTCCACCCGCCGCAAAGGCTCTCTTGAAAAGGCGCTGCATCAGGTTAATGACAGCGGCGCCTGTATTATGGTCGGCACACAGATGCTGGCGAAAGGACATGACTTTCCACGGGTCACACTTGTCGGCATTCTCAATGCCGATCAGGGACTGCTGAATCCCGATTTCCGCTCGCCTGAGCGTACTGCACAGCTGCTTGTTCAAGTATCCGGACGGGCGGGCCGGGCGGAAAAGCCCGGCAAGGTATTGATTCAAACCCGACACCCTCACAACCCCTTGCTCAAGACGCTGCTGCACAAAGGCTACGAAGCTTTTTCCCGCGAAGAGTTAGCACAACGCCAGCATGCCCAACTGCCGCCCTTTGCACACCAGGCTTTGATCCGCGCTGAAGGAACCGACTCGAAACAGGTTCAGCAATTTCTGCAATTTGCCATCTCCCGGTCGCCGCAATTGCTCCCCCATATTGAATTGTGGGGTCCAACGCCTGCACTGATCGAGCGTAAAGCAGGGTATTACCGCTGGCATCTGCTGTTGCAAACAGGCAACAGGCAGGTATTGCATCAACAACTCAAGGAGTGGCTGAAATGGCTGCGTCAACAGCCCCAGGCACGGCGCATCAGGTGGTCGGTCGACGTTGATCCAGTGGAGATACTTTGATCGAAGCGCTTCGATCA
>JADWMH010000270.1 GCA_015767355.1 Gammaproteobacteria bacterium | reverse complement strand
TTGCCTAGCTCTTCATCCGCCGCATAGCCCCATATCTCTTTGCGTACTTTCAGATGCAGCCACTCGGTCAATGCTTCGGCGAGCCGGTCCGCCAGCGCCTTCAGCATCAGCGCCGAGTAGTCATCATGATCCGATTCAAATTCGCTGATCTTTTCATCGATGCCGATGCCGGCCGTGGCGGCGAATCCGCCGATGTAATCGCTGATTCCCGTTGACTTCGGCGCGACATAATCAGCCAGTGATTCATTCTGTTTTCCCCGGGGCTGTTTTCCCTGCTTGCGCAGGAATTGCAGGGTGGTTGCAAGCTGTTGACGCGAATCGTCGGTGTATATCTCTATATCATCGCCAACGGCGTTGGCGGGGAAGAGTCCGACCACGGCGCTGGCGCGCAGCCACTTCTCTGCAATGATCTGCTGCAGCATGGATTCGGCATCGGCAAACAGCTTGCGCGCCTCTTCGCCTTTGACGGCGTCATCGAGTATTTTGGGAAAGCGCCCCTTCATCTGCCAGGCATGGAAAAAGAATGTCCAGTCAATATAGGGGGTGATCTGCTCCAGGGGAATGTCATCGGCAACCAGCAGGTTGTTATGCTCTCCTGTAATTCTGAAGCCTTCATCAGCAACGTAGCCGGGGTTGAGCATCAACGGCGTGACGGCCTGGGATTTTTCCCACTCAATTACTGTCGGATTGGCGCGCGCGTCGGCAATTGGAATGAGATTTTTTGACTCGCTCTTTGCAGCGCGGCGCCGGCGCACATCGGCATACTCTTTCTTGAGTTCACTAAGAAATTCGTCTCTCCTCTCAACCGACAGCAGCGTGCTTGCCACACCGACGGCGCGGGAGGCGTCGTGGACATAGACGGCGCCATGCTGATACTCGGGTTCTATCTTGACGGAGGTATGCGCCTTCGAGGTGGTGGCGCCGCCGATCATGAGCGGGATGTCGAAGCCCTGGCGGGTCATCTCTTTGGCGACATGCACCATCTCGTCGAGGGAGGGGGTGATGAGGCCGGAGAGGCCGATGATATCGACCTCCTCCTGCTTTGCTTTCTGCAGAATGGTCTCGGCGGGGACCATGACTCCGAGATCGATCACTTCGTAGTTATTGCACTGCAGCACCACGCCGACGATGTTTTTGCCGATATCATGCACATCACCCTTGACCGTGGCCATGAGGATCTTTCCCTGCGACCGCACTGCGCACCCAGCCTTTTCGGCTTCAAGATATGGCTGCAGCCAGGCGACGGATTTTTTCATGACACGCGCGGATTTGACCACCTGAGGAAGGAACATTTTGCCGTCGCCAAAGAGATCGCCAACGACATTCATGCCGTCCATCAGCGGCCCCTCGATGACCAGAATAGGCCGCCCCGCTTTTTCCAGCGCCTCTTCGGTATCAGTATCGATGTATTCGGTAATTCCCTTGACCAGGGAGTGTTCGAGACGTTTTTCAACAGGCCACTCGCGCCACTCCGGGCTCTCTTCGGCCTTGGCTGAGCCATCCCCCAGGTAGTTGGGGGCAATCTCAACCAGTCTGTCACCGGCATCGGGACGGCGGTTGAGCACCACATCCTCGACCGCATCGCGCAGCTCCTGCGGTAGATCATCATAGACCGCCAGCTGGGCGGCATTGACAATCCCCATATCCATGCCGGCCTGGATGGCGTGATAGAGAAACACCGCGTGAATTGCTTCACGCACCGGGTTATTGCCGCGGAACGAGAAGGAGACGTTGGAGACTCCGCCCGAGATCAGGGCATGCGGCAGGTTCTGCTTGATGGCACGGGTGGCCTCGATGAAGTCCACGCCGTAGTTGTTATGCTCCTCGATGCCGGTAGCAACGGCGAAGATGTTGGGGTCGAAGATAATATCTTCAGCCGGGAAGCCGACCACTTCAGTGAGGATTTTATAGGCGCGGGCGCAGATCTCGATCTTGCGCTGCTGCGTATCGGCCTGTCCCTGCTCGTCGAAGGCCATGACGATAATGGCTGCGCCATAGCGCTTGCATAGCCTGGCGTGCTCGATAAATATTGCCTCGCCCTCCTTGATGGAGATCGAGTTGACGATCGACTTGCCTTGCACACACTGCAATCCTGCCTCGATGATCTCCCATTTTGAAGAGTCGATCATAAAAGGGACTTTGCAGATGTCGGGTTCACCGGCGCACAGATTCAAAAAACGCACCATCGCCGCCTTGCCGTCGAGCATGCCTTCATCCATGTTGACATCGACGACCTGGGCGCCGTTCTCCACCTGGGTGCGACACACATCCAGCGCCTGTTCATACTCCTCGTTGAGTATCAGCCGTTTGAAAATGGCGGAGCCGGTGACATTGGCTCTCTCGCCGATATTGACGAACAGCGACTCTGCGCCGATGTTCAGCGGCTCCAGTCCTGACAGGCGGCATTCATGGGGTTGATCCGGAAGCGCCCGCGGCTCCTTGTCCGCGACTGCTGCGGCAATCGCGCGGATATGATCCGGGGTGGTGCCGCAGCAGCCGCCGACGATATTCAGCAGGCCGGAGTCAGCCCACTCGCCGATATAGC
>JADWMH010000096.1:7593-7826 GCA_015767355.1 Gammaproteobacteria bacterium | reverse complement strand
AACAAAAGATTCATGGTCAGGAAACAGCGATCAACCGGCGGCTACTGACCGATCTGCTTGATAGTACCCGGCCATCTATGACAGGTACTGATCTTAAACGATTTACCCGTTACAGAGAGGAGCGTTTGTGAGGTCGTTCTCTTTATATTCATTGTGCCCTGTCATCGCGAACGAAGTGAACCGATCTCCTGTACCAGCGAGATTGCTGCGGTCGCTTAGGCTCCCTCGCAATG
>JADWMH010000096.1:0-7583 GCA_015767355.1 Gammaproteobacteria bacterium | reverse complement strand
TGACCCTATTCTAATTTAGCTGGTATTGGTTTACGAGGAAATCCCATGAACATTCCTGAATTTCATCTGAAGAGGGTTGCCGTATGAAAAGTTTACTTGTTTGCCTGTTATTGTGTTTCCCACTGCTTTCAACTGCAGAGGATACGACGCAGCTCTCTGAAGCACTCAATTCCGGTTCTAACGGGTTGCGTGCCGAGTTGATCAAGGAGTACCAAACAGATGGTGTTGATGAAACCACCATTCGGCGTTTCCTCAAGGTCTCGGGAAAACTGATTCATGGCGGACACCCTGCTGATGCCGTTCCGCTGTTGGAGTATGTTGTTGCCAATCGTCATGAAAATCGTTACTACTGGCTATCACTGGCGAAGCTCTATCTGCACACCAGTCTGCGTAAAGCCCGCTACGCTGCCTGGCAGAGCATCTCTTATTCGACATATCCATTGCAGAAATCACAAGCCTACCAGCTGATTGGAGACGCCTGGCAGAAAAATGGGGAGGATGCAAAAGCCATTGCTGCCTGGCAGCTCGCTGTTAACGAGATTCCCGATGTGGAGATTAGTGAAAAACTGGAGCAGTTGCAGCAGAAGATACACAAAGCCAGGGTGCGTCGCATCTACGATAACAGCAATGAAGAGGGGGCTCGCCTGTGTGTCGATTTCTCGACCGGCTTTGAAGAGCAGGCAGATCTCTCCTACAGGGATTATATTCGTTTGCAACCGGCTGTCAGCTATTCGACCGAGGTGGGATATTCAGATTTCTGTCTCACCGGTCTTGATCATGGGACCAGCTATCAGCTTGAACTCCTTCCGGGGCTGCCTGTTACCGCTGAACGTAAACTGACAGAGGTGTTTCATGGTGAGCTGGAGACAGACAATCGACAGCCGATGATTGCTTTTCGCAGCGCCTATTATGTACTTCCGATGGCAGGTGAAAGGAGTGTCCCGCTGATCACGACCAATGTCGAGCGAGCCAAACTCACGTTGCAGCGCGTCAATGACAGGAACCTTGTGAGCATGATCAACTCTCACGGTCTGTCACGGCTTGTTGGAAATTCTCAACGACGGGAGATCAGCGACACAGATGGCGAGCTGATCTGGGAAAAGAAGCTGCGGATTACAGGCGTTTTGAATCAGCAAACCATCACTGCCGTCCCTCTGTCTGAGAACTGGCCAAAACCAAAACCGGGAGTCTATGTTCTGACTGCAGCGATCATGGAGCAGGGTGAGAGTGGCGACGAATGGCTCTCAAGAGGAGAGTATTCCACGCAGTGGCTGCTGGTCTCGGATGTGGGGCTGTTTTCGCTGCAGGGTGCAGACGGGCTGCATCTGTTTACGCGTTCTCTGCAAAGCGGCGGGATCAAGTCACAGGTGCGTCTGCAACTGCTGTCACGCAATAATGAAGTGCTGGCCGAGAGAGTCAGTGATGGAAATGGCTATGCACATTTTGCCGCTGCGCTGCTGCAGGGAACCGGGTCATTGGAAGCTGCAGCTATCATGGCTTATGCCGGAGATGATGATTTCAATGTGCTGGATCTCAACTCGGTGGCGCATGATTTTTCTGACCGGGGAGTTTCCGGACGGGAGACTCCGGGAGCTGTTGATATCTTTCTCTACACGGATCGAGGCGTCTATCGTCCCGGGGAACAACTGCATCTGAGTGGTCTGGTGCGTGACGGCAAGGGGAATGCGAGGGCCGACCTGCCTGTACGAGTCAGGGTCGTGCGGCCGGACCAGACCGAGATGGAGACGCATGCCCTGGTGGCGGATCCGAGTGGCTTTATCACTCTTGAGCTGGATCTTCCCGCCAACTCAGCTACTGGCAACTGGAGGCTGGAGGCGTTTTCCGGCAGTGACAAGGTTGCTGGAAAAGTCTCGTTTCAGGTTGAGGAGTTCGCGCCGCCGCGCATCAAGGTCGATACAAAGGCGCGTGCAGATCATGTCACCGCTAATCAGCCGCTTGGGATCGACGTTGCAGCAACATTTCTTCACGGAGCAGCTGTTGCCGGAGCACGGGTTCAGGGTGAAGCGATTATGAAGATCGCAAGGCATCCGTTTCCTGAGTATGATGCATTTCAATTTGCCGACCCGACAGTGGAGTGGTGGCCGCAGCATATTGAACTTCAGAGTGGCGAAACAGATGCACAGGGTCATGCACAAATGACTCTGAATACCGAGACTCCTGATCTCACTGTACCGCTGGAAGTCGCTGTGCGCATCTCTGTGTTTGAACCTGGCGGTCGTCCGGTGCAGTCGTTGATGACGAAGCCTTTGCTTTACCAGCAGTATGCTGTGGGCATCAGGCCGCATTTTAGTGGCGATGTACTGCAACCGGGAGCCAGCGCAGAGTTTGACTTGCTGATACTGGAACATGGCGCACCGGCTTACCCGGCTGTGGTTGAATACCGACTGGTGCGCGAACTGCACCAGGGACACTGGGTCTACGAGGGCAGTGCGTGGAAATATGAAGAGTCTCTCTCCGATGGTGGCATTGTAAAATCGGGGCGGCTGGATGTTTCACCCCAGGGTATGGCATCACTGCGTCTCGATGCACTGACATGGGGGCGCTATCGCCTGGAAGCCTTGACTGCTGATGGCAAAGTTCGCTCCGCCTACCAGTTTCCAGTGGGCTGGTATGGTAGCGGTAAACGCAGGGATATTCCCGACAAGCTCACTGTTGCACTGGACAGGGAGAAGTATCAGATTGGTGAGCGAGCACTGCTCAATATCGAGCCGAAATTTTCCGGGCCGGCAGTCGTCACTGTCGCTGGCTCCCAGCTGTATGAACAGCAGCAGATCGAACTGGTCGCCGGCCAGGAATTATCGATTCCACTGCATGTGAACGCCGCCTGGAAACCGGGTGTCTATGTGATGGTGACCGCGTTCCGTGCAGGTGGCAGTGGCCGTAAGCAGGCTCCTGATCGCGCTATTGGACTGGTCTATCTGCAGACCGAGTCTCGTTCGCAGCAGTTGTCAATCGATATTGAGACTCCGCCGCGGGTGCGTCCGGGCGAGACCATCAGGATCCCGCTGCAGGTCTCCGGGAGTGGTGATGAAGCCGCATACATCACCCTGGCTGCGGTTGATGAAGGGGTGCTGCGTCTGAGTGATTTCAAAACACCGGATCCCCGGCACCACTACCTGGGGCGCCGGCGCATGGGCCTCGAGGTGAAGGATCTTTATGGACGCCTGATTCGTCCCGAAGGTGTACCTGGAAGCTATGAAGTCGGCGGGGATAGCGGTTTTGATCAGCGTCAGGCTCTGGGGGTGCGTCCGGATGCCGTGGTAGCGCTCTATAGCGGCAAGCTGGATATTGACGCCAATGGCAGGGCCGTGGCCGAAATTCCCCTGCCGGATTATCAGGGGGAGCTGCGCCTGATGGCAGTTGCCTGGACCCGGCATGCGACGGGCAGCAGTGACAAGCTGATGAAGGTGGTTGCTCCGGTGCGCGCGGAGCTCTATCTGCCGCACTTTCTGGCAAGTGAAGATCAGGCGCAGGTACGGCTGCGCATCATCCACAGCGATGAGGCTCAGAGCGGCCGTTATCATCTGCGTGTCAGCAGCTCTCAACCTTTGGGGGTGCAGCCCCTGGATCTTGATCTTGACAATACCTCTCAGCAGGGGGCTGCCGGGGTGTTGCTGGATCAGAAAATTGCTTTACAGGCCGGCAGGGAAGTCGGTGTCGGGAGCATTAATATCGAAATTGAGCAGCCGGATGGTACGACCATGACACAACAGTGGCAGCTGGCCGTGCGCGCCTCCGCGCCGATGGTCTATCAACGCCATATCACGCAGCTTCCTGCAGGAGAACGTTTTGACCCTGTTGCTGTTGCTTTGAAAAGTGGCATCTCTTACGAGCGAAGTGCAGCGCTCTCTCTCCAGTCGCAGCCGCTGCTGGGAGTCGATGTGATGCGCACGGCGCTCGATGACTATGCCTATCGTTGCGCTGAACAGACGACCAGTCGTGCTTTTGCGCACATTGTTCCTGCTGCAGGTGATCCACAAGAGAGTTCTGTAGAGAACGCAGAGAGCGGGGAGATGATCGAAGAGGCGGTGCAGAGACTGCTGGCACAGCAGTCATATAAGGGTGGCTTCACCCTGTGGCGCGAAGGTGACCCGGAGTTGTGGATCTCGGCCTATGTGATGGATTATCTGCTACAGGTGCGTGAAGCTGGCCATAACGTTCCGCAGGAAGCCGTGTCACGTGGATTGCGCTGGATCAAAGAGCAGCTGCGCCGCTGGGATGATGATGCGCAAACCGTTGCTGCCGATGCCTATGCGCTCTATGTTCTGGAACGTGCCGGCAAAGTGGTTACTACCGATCTGCGCTACTACAGTGATAATAAACTGCAGCAGCTCGAGTCGCCGATGGGAGCGGCGTTCATCGGTGCAGCCCTGTCCAGGCGTGGAGATCATCAACGTGCAGTGAAAGCCTTTGAACGTGCCCGGCAGTTGATAAGACAACCTGATGATGTTCCTTACGCTCATTTTGGCGGTTATCTGCGTGACCTGGCTGCAGTGCTAGCGCTCAAGGCAGAATCGAGTGAGCTGGATGCGCAGTGGCTCTCCTGGTACAGTCTGCTTGCAGAGCAAGCAGCACAGCGAGATTATCTCAGCACCCAGGAGCAGGCGTGGATGATACGAGCGGCTTCCAGTGTTGATCTTGCACCAGCGGCGATGGAGCTTCAGATTGGTGAGTCTGCTGCAACGATTATGGAGCGTTATGAGCAACAGGCAAGGGGATCAAAGAATCTGCCCGTGGTGAGCAATCAGGGAGAGAAGTCTGTGTGGGCTGAACTGGCTCTCAGAGGAGTTGTGGAAGAACCCATGGCAACACCCGGCTATCAAATTTCACGGCGATTTTATACCCTTGACGGCAAGCCTGCTGATCTCTCCACAGTCGCTCACAATGCGCGTCTGATAGCTGTGATTGAGGGAGTTGTTCCAAAGTCGGACAAGAGTGCATCACCGATGGTGGTGGATCTGTTGCCCGCTGGACTGGAATTGGAGAACCCGCAGCTCTCCGGTTTCGATCTTGTATCATCGCTCTCCTGGATCGGCTCCCGCACCAGAACCCAACATCAGGAGTATCGTGATGACCGTTATCTTGCAGTACTGGATGAAGGCGTCAATACTTTTCGTCTCTCCTATGTCGTACGCGCCATCACTCCGGGGAGCTTCAGGGTTCCGCCAATCCTGATTGAGGATATGTACAGGCCGGAGAGAAGAGCCGTAAGTACAATGGGAGAGTTGACAATTAAGCCGTAGAGGGGACAAGCGTCAGTGTATCCACCATGATTGTGGCATGCTGCTGGATGCACTGTTGCTTATCCGGTCTGGATGCATTTTTTCCACGGACCACACAGAATTACTTTGTTTTATTTCCTGTATTCAGTGTGTTCTGTGGTTTGTATCGCTATCCTTATCCACCTGCAAATCTACACACAGTTTGAGAACTTGCCTGACGAATGACATCGGCAAACAAAAAATTTGTATACTGGTTTTCCGGTTTGTTGCTCACAATCCTGCTGCTGATCACGATTATCTTCATTCTTGACCGATGTTATCCGCCTGTTATTCAGCCGCTGCAGAAGATCTCCAGAGTTGTCACTGACCGAAATGGCCAATGGCTCAGCGCATTTCCAAACAGCGATGGCCGCTGGCGGTTTCCAGCCATGATCGACGCCATTGATCCGGAATTCATCGACAATCTGGTGTTCTTTGAAGACAAGCGTTTCTATTCACACCATGGCGTCGATCTGCGGGCGATGCTGCGCGCGGCATATCAGTGGCTGACCAACCGGCGGATCATCTCCGGCGCATCCACCATTACCATGCAGCTGGCGCGCCTGCTGGAACCACATCCCCGCACTCTGACATCAAAGTTGATAGAGAGCCTGCGGGCACTGCAGCTTGAATATCACTTCACAAAAAACGAAATTCTGCAGATGTATCTCACCATGGCGCCCTATGGAGGGAATCTGGAAGGCATCGAAGCGGCAAGCCTTGCCTGGTTCAATAAGCATCCACGTGTGCTCAGCAACGCTGAAGCGGCGCTGTTGGCAGTTTTGCCGCAGCAGCCGTCGAGACTGCGGCCGGACAGGCACTCTCTGTTGGCTCGGGATGCGCGCACCAAGGTGTTGAAAAGACTGCAGCTGCACGGTCATCTTGACCGACCGCAGGTTGAAGCGGCGTTGCGGGAGCCTGTTCCCACACAGAGGCACAGCTTTGCAAACAGGGCGATCCACCTCAGTCGTCGTGCAGCCGCAGGAAACAGCGCGGAGCTGGTATCGACAACGCTGGATGCTGCGATTCAAGATCGCATTGAGCGGCTGGCAAGACGTCGCGCCGCTAGTTGGGAGGCGGGAGTCACCATGGCTGCGCTGGTTATTGAAAATGCCAGCGGTGAGATCATGGCCTACCTGGGATCCCATGACCAGTTTGACACACAGGCGAGCGGTTATATCGACATGGTGCAGGCAGTGCGTTCTCCCGGATCGACACTGAAACCACTGATCTATGGACTTGGCTTTGAATTGAATCTTATCCATCCCCGCACCCTGATCAATGATATCCCCCACCTTTTCGGCGACTATGCGCCGGTCAATTTTGATGGCCGTTATGCTGGAAATGTCACCATCGTAGAAGCATTGCAGCATTCACTCAACCTGCCGGCAGTGGCTGTACTTGAGCGCGTTACACCTACCCTAGCGGCAGATCGTATCTCCAGGGCAGCAGGGGCATTGAAATGGAAGGGCGGAGGGAAGGCAGGGCTGCCGTTGGCGTTGGGAGGGGTTGGCGCCACCCTGCAGCAGCTGGTTACTCTGTATAGCGCCTTTCCGCGAGAGGGCAGGGCAATCACGCCTGTGTGGCAGCAGACTGGTCATGCTGAACAACGGAAAACGCCACTGCTCTCGGCCAAAGCCGCCGCGTGGATCAACCGCATTCTCATCGATATCCTGCCGCCACCGGAGCACGAGGCGACTCACAGCAGCATCGCTTACAAAACCGGGACATCCTACGGCTACAGAGATGCCTGGGCAATTGGCTACAATGCGAAGTATACGGTCGGAGTGTGGGTCGGACGCGCGGATGGAAAGCCACGCCCAGGCCATGCCGGCAGAGATGTTGCGGCTCCGCTTCTGTTCGACATCATCGAGTTTTTACCAGCAGGAACAGAGCGATTAACTGCCTCATGGTATGGGACGCCACCACAGGCGCTGCGACACTTTGGAACTGAGATTGAACATCAAAGTCTGTTTCCATTGCATATTCATGTTCCCGGGGGTGGTGGTCGGTTACGTCCGGTAGGTGGCTGTTTTAGCACTGCAGTTCAGTTCAGCGTCTCGGCGGGAAAGCCGCCATACTACTGGTTTATCAATGGTGAACCCAGGCAGCAGACACAGCAGCCCCGCTTCGACTGGATGCCTGAAACTCGGGGACAGATCGATGTCAGGGTGATGGATGCTGGAGCGCGCGAAGGAGGAGCGGCTGTTTGGATTGACGGGAAGACGTGTCCATCTCCTCTCAATTAAGGAGTTGTCCAAAAATAACTTCCCGATTTAGGACAGGCGGAAACTCCAAATT
>JADWMH010000269.1 GCA_015767355.1 Gammaproteobacteria bacterium | reverse complement strand
ATCCGCCTCTCTACTCTGGAAAGAAGGCTGCTGTGGTTGACGTGGCTGATGCTGCAAGCGTGACTGCCAGGAAGCCGGTTCAATCTGATGATAAAAAGCCAAAGCCACGCAAAGCGATGCCTGCGGCGCCTGAAAAGGAGGCGGTGGCAACCTCTCCAGCTAGCGATACACAAGCCCCTGTTGCTCAGACTATGACAGGCGCAAGCTTATGGCAGGTTGCTTCCAAAGTACGCCCCGCCGATGCAACTATGCAGCAAACCATGGTGGCTATTCATGAGGAGAATCCGGAATCATTTCTACGCGGCAACATGAATCTGTTAAAGAAAGGACAGTTGCTGCGCATACCATCTGCAGAGGTCATCCAGGGTATCTCGGGCGGTGCGGCCGTAAAGAGGGTGGCGAAACACGAGAGAGCCTTGCGGGCTGGAAAGTCAGTCAAGTCGTCGAAGCGTCTCTCTCCTGAGATTATCGCGCTGGCGGCCGAACCAGCAGAGACTTCTGCGCAGCAGGCGGCAGCTGCAACACCACCGGAGGCCGGGAGTGGAGGACGGTTGCGCCTGGATTCTGCGGCTGATGCTGTCAATAAGGGGGCATTCGGCGGAGATCTGGAGTCAGGCAAGAGCGATCTCCCCGCAGATACAGCGGAAGGTGATGAAAACAGGGCGCTGAAATCACGCGTCGCATTACTGGAGGAGCAGCTGAGAGTAGCGCACAAGCTGATCAAGATGAAAGGTGAACTGGCTCAACTACAGCAGTTATACCGCCAGATCGATACACAGAGGTCGCAGGATGATGACGATCAACTGGAAGTTACCGATGAACAACTTCTGCTGCTGGCCGATGCCGGTTCTGCCGCTGCAGAAAAAACAGTTGTAGAGGAGTCTGAGCAGGAGTCTGATCAGGAATCAATGAGTGCTGATGTTGTTGATATGAAGGATGAGGCCATTGCCGACGGCAATTCCGGGCAGCAACAGACGCCAGCGGCAACGGATACGAGTGAAGATGGCGAACCCTCCGGGGACGATGCCGATCAACCCTCTCCGGTTGCAGCAGACGAGGCGGATGCTGTTGCCGGTGAAGAGACACCGGCTGAGGATGTTGTATCTTCACCGCCCACAGCTGAGGAGGAGCAAAGCGGGACCCCGACTACTGAAACAGCGGCGGTTGCAAGCAGTGAAGAGGCCACCGTGCTATCCACAGAGAACCCGTCCGAGGAAGCAGCTGCACCTGATGGCAAGCGTGATTCGTTCATTGACGGCATTGAAAATAACCTGCTGTTCACCGCCGGTGGAGTGGGTATTCTGGGACTGCTGCTCTCTTTTCTTCTTGGTCGCGGCAGCAAAAAAAGTACAGGGCCTGATCAGGCTCTCAGTGACGAGATTCCGCTCGACGAGAGCCTGGCGGAAAAGAGGCTGGCTGGTGAGAGCAGCGGCGCGGTTCAAGAGGGTGAGGTTAAGAGTGTCAGAGAATTATCTGATGCGGTTGAGACCATGATTCAACATCCGGATCTGGAGCCAAAAAGGCAGTTTGAGCCTCCTGAGACTCTTTCGCTTGAGGAGCCGGTAGCGCTCGATCCACTGGAGCTTGTAAAAGTCCTGATGCGCAACGGACAAAATCAGCAGGCGCAGGAGGTTCTCATGCAGGCTGTTGAAGCGGATCCGGCGCGCATGGAGTTGCATATGCAGTTGATAGAGTTGCTCCATGTGAATAAAGACCGTCATGCATTTGAAGCAGAGATGAACCAGCTGGATACAAGCGGGCTTGATATCGACCCCGGGGATTGGCAGAAAATCGAAGCTATGCATGCTGATCTGCTTCCGACCGGCAATGATTCACCGGATGTTGTGAGCAGGAAGCATCAGGATGCTGAGATCATTGATCTCGATTTTGGCGCAGCCGAAAACGGCATTGACGAGGACGTGGCCGGGGGTGGGAAGCAGTCCGATTCCGACCTTGAAGAGGCGTTGCGTGCTTTTGAGATGGTGCTCGAAGATAAAAAGTCTGATGAGTTGCTCCCGGAAGCTGGTATTGCTCTGGATGAAACCGCAGCAATTCTGGATAACCCTGTCACCAGTGCGATGCCGGGTTCTGAAATTGTTGATGACCTGGAACTGGAGGAGGATCTTGTTGTCGATGAAAGCGCTGCAACTGATCAGGGAATAGATATCATCTCACTCGATGACTCATTCGGCATCGATTCACACATCAGCAGTGATTTTGATGATGTTTTTACCGCGAGCGCCGATCAGGAGGAGGAGCAGAGCGATACGTTCCCCAGTGGTGGAGAAGAGGCATTGCCTGTTGCAGAGTCCGAGGAACTCTCTATCACCTCGTTTGATGCCGATCCATCAACTCTAAAACAAGCTGAGTTAGATGCGAAAATTGATCTGGCTGCTGCGTTTGCCGACATGGGCGACATGGATGGGGCAAAGGATATTCTTGATGAAGTCATCTCTGAAGGTACTGAGAAACAGCAGCTGGCTGCCCGGGAAATGCTGAAAAAGTATCTCTGATCCACTAGAATCCTTGATTCACTAAAATGCTTGCAAATGAGTCAAGTTTTAAAAGAATC
>JADWMH010000268.1 GCA_015767355.1 Gammaproteobacteria bacterium | reverse complement strand
GGCGCTCACTCTTGTAGGTTGCAACATTGACGCCTGTGCAACCGCTCAGTGCAGTAAAGGTCAGTATAATCATTGTTTTAAATGGCATGTCTAATCTCCAGAGATGAACGCCAGCGCAGTAACAGCGCGGCGGAAAATAATTTGATGATGCTGGGAACGCCAGCGTAGAGCAGTGCGAGTTCTTCCAGGCCTGCCTGTTCTCCGGGCCGGTAGCCGACAACAGCGAGCAATGGCAAGGCCATTCCGGCTGACAGCGCCAGTACTGCCTTGCTGATCAGACTCCATATGCCAAAGTAGCTGGCGGTTCTGCCGTGGTCTTGTTGAGGAATAATGTCAGCTGCGATAGCGGTTGGCAGCACCAGGTCGGCTCCCAGTGCTGCACCCGAGAGCATGCAGACGATAACGTAGGGCACGATATCGCCCGCTCCCAGCTGCACAGCCCAAACAAAACCTGTCACAGCGAGGATGCTGCCTATCATCCAGGTGATAGTCTTATCCAGGCGGCGGGTCAGTATCAGCCATAACGGCAGGGAGATGGCGCCACTCACAAAATAGAGCGCTAGAAATGCCCCGCTGTAGGATTCGAGCTGCAGCACATCAGCAATATAAAAAAGCGACAGGGTGGCGGCAATAGCCACCGCGAGGCCATTGAGAAAAAATAGCGTTGCCAGTCGACGGAAGGGCTCATGTCGCAGAGGCTGCAGGATGCCAAGTGAAATGGTTTGAACCGGCTGCGGCACTGATACGTGACGCAGCAGCACCCACACCGAGGGAGCCAGCACAGCAGCAAAAACAAGGCTGAGCAGCAGCCATGCCAGACCCGCATCGAGCCACTGTGTAAACAACATCGGCAGGAGGCTGGCGAGCACCACTCCAGCCAGGGCGAAACCCTCACGAAAGGCGATCAGGCGTGTTCGCTCATGCGTGTCACTGCTGGCCCTGGCTCCCCATGTGAGATAGGTGATGGTGAGAGCGCTGTGCGCCGTATAGACCAGAACCAGGCAAGCCGCAAACCAGGCACCGAGGGAGAAACCCTCCCGACCAGGGGGGTTGAACAACGCCGTATAAGCGAAACCCAGAAGCAGGGCCGCGGTGACCATGAGCATCTTCCAACCTCCCTGGCGGCGCTGCATGTAATCGGCCAGTCGTCCCAGCCAGGGATCTTGCAGTGTGTCGATTGCACGTGATCCGAGGAGAATGGCGCCTGTCGCCGCCAGGCCCAGACCAAAGTCATCACCGTAAAGCTTGGGAGTATGGATATAGACCGGCAGAGCCGCCATTGCCAGAGGTGCTCCCAGCATGCCATACGCCAGGCGTTGCCTGGTGTTCATTGCATTTCACCTAGCAGCTTGCTGCGCAAGTCAGGTTCGCTGGTGCGTTGATCTAGCCAGATAGCAAAAAATGCCGCAGCGAGTTCTGCGTCGTCAAGCCTGCCAAACAGACCATGTTTACCGTAGAAATCGGCGCCCTTTCCGGGGTAGTGAACGCCTGTAATATGATCACCCTTGACGACATCGCGGAACACAGATGCAAGTTCCCGCTCCATTTTCTTCCTCTTCGGCTGTTTTCCGTAGATCCGCTCAATCTCCTTCAGCGACCTTTGCGCCATTTTTTCGCGAGAGAAACTCAACTCGTAATTGATTTTAATGGCATGCGGATGATCCGCCCTGTACCTCCCTTCAGGAGCATAGAGCTTGATCTGGTAGACGGTCACTCCCAACCAGGTGAGCTTTCCTGATCCAACCATGCGTGACTGCGGGAGCTCCTGCAAGGTTGTAACACGTGCGTGGGAGTGCACGGAAACCAGCATGATCATGATCCCTATGAGAATTTGTTTGCCCATGAAGGAGATCATTTCTCTCCCTCCCGAACCAGTTGCAGCATCATCACGTCAATGAGATGCTCGTCGAAACCCGCTTCGCAATAGGCCAGGTAGAAGCGCCACAGGCGAATAAACGAGGTATCAAAGCCAAGCCGCCTGACCGATGCCTGGTTGGAGTTAAAACTGTCTCTCCAGCGTCGCAGGGTTTCAGCGTAGTCTGTGCCGAAGGACTCACTTCCAGCGATGCTGAAACCAGATTCGTTCGCCATCTCGCTGACCTTTTCTGGAGATGGCAGCATGCCGCCGGGAAAAATGTATTGCTGGATGAAATCGGTTCTCTTGCGATAGCGCTCGAAATGAGAATCGTCGATAACGATTGTCTGAATGGCTGCACGACCACCTGGCTTCAGCAGAGCATGCAGCTGTTGAAAATAGGTTTGCCAGTAACCTTCGCCGACGGCTTCGAGCATCTCGATGGAGACGATGTGGTCATAGCTGCCCTGGAGGTCGCGATAATCTCGCAGCTCGAAGGTCGCGAGCGCACCAAGACCGGCTTTCACTATACGCTTACGAGCATAGTCAAGCTGCTCTCTGGAGAGTGTCACGCCGTGCACTCTGATATTGCGGTTGGCGGCATATTCTGCAAAACCGCCCCAGCCGCAGCCGATTTCCAGGATCACATCACCCTGTTCTGCACCCGTCAGCTCAATCATCTGCTGGTATTTTGCCTCTTGCGCCTGCAGTAGATCACA
>JADWMH010000095.1 GCA_015767355.1 Gammaproteobacteria bacterium | reverse complement strand
CTACGAACAGCATCGATTCGGCATCAGCGCGCAGCACCAGATCCAGCCCGGGCAGCAGCGGCAGGCGGGCCTCGTAGTGATGGCCGTGAAAAACACCCCATATCATTACCCCGACCAGCACCAGTTTGAGCACCGCGCCCCCAAGGTTCAGGGTGGTGCGGGCCACAACGTGCTTCTCTGACAAAAAGAAAATCACCAGCCCGGAAAAGAGAGACGTAGCAACAATTAGCAGCGGCAATCCGGCACCCCAGTTCATCCAGCATCTCCTCCGCCAAATGGTAAACCGATCTCCATCAGTGACAGCGGCCAGAGAGCAACCAGGCCCAGTAGCAGGGCCGCAAGCGCCATAGCCAATGCGGCCCACTCCATAGTCATAGGCACTCTACTCGTTTGGCGAAGTACTCCGGCCCGGGTAAACGCATAGCCAATCACTTTGAAGACGTAGGCGCCAGCCAGCAATCCGCCCAGGATCAGTATAATCACCCACCACCATTGTCCGGCGCGCAGCGCGGCTTCAAGCAACATCCACTTGCCAATAAATCCGCCGCTGGGCGGCAGACCTATGATGCTGACGCCCGCCAGGGCAAACGCAGTCATCGTCACAGGCAGACGCTGCGCCACCCGATCGAGACCCACGATGCGATCATGTCCGCAGAAACGCAGGATGTTGCCGGCCGCCATGAACATAGCCGCCTTGGCCAGGGCGTGGGATAGCAGCAGATAGAGACTCCCTTTCCAGGCAACACTGCTCGCCAGTGGAAATGCCAGAAACAGATAGCCCAGCTGCGCTACCGTCGAATAGGCAATCAGCAGTTTAAGCCGCGTCTGGCGCAGCGCCTGGATACCGCCCCACAGGACTGCGGCTGATCCGAGCACACCAAACAGTTGCCCAGGCGCAGCACCAGCCGGTGGAAATATCTCCAGCCACAGACGCAGCAGAATATAAAACGACGCCTTGACGACCAGCGCCGACAACAGCGCACTCACCGGCGCCGGGGCGCTGGCATGGGCTGGCGGCAGCCAGAAGTGCAGCGGGAAGAGTGCGCTCTTGAGCAGCAGGCCAGCGCTCATCAGACCCATCGCCGCCCATACCGCAGGGGAAAGTTCTACACGTTGCGCCAGTATCGCGATGTCGACGCTGCCGAAATTATGGTACAGCAGCGCCACACCCAGCAGGTAGCATAACGAAGCCAGCAGGCTGACCAGCAGGTAACGCATGGCTGCCGTCAAGGCATTGGCGCCACCGGCCAATGCCACCAGCGCCACCGCAGCCAATCCCAGCAATTCCAGTGTGACGTAGAGATTGAAGATATCGGCTGAGAGAAACAGGGCGTTCAGCGCAGTCCACAGGAACAACCACAGCGGCCAGAAGTGCGCGGCTTGTCTGCGTTCGAAATAACCGATGGAATAGACGCTGATGCCCAACCCCACCACCGCTGTCACCATCAGCATCAGCAGGCTCAGACCATCTGCGTAGAGATCGATGCCTAATGGAGCGTTCCAGCCGCCGACTGCGTAGCGTTGCGCACCCTGTTCCAGCACCCGCCAGCCAAGGCCGGCCACGCAAACAACCACACCCAGCGCAGTAATAAGGCCCAGTGTGATAGCGCGCCGGGGCCAGAAAAAACAGGCCATGGCCCCGGTCAGCGGCAGCATAATAAGCATCACTTCCCAGGGGATCTGCCTCATCCCTTATTCCAGGGGCTCTTCGGGAAGCTCGGCCCGGCCTGTTGCGGCCTGTACTCGCAGCACCAGCGCCAAAGCCAGGGCTGTAGCCGATATCGCAACCACAATGCCTGTAATAACCATCGCGTGGGGCACAGGATCCGGCTCGGCTCCCGTTGTACGCCCGCCTAAAGCCACCAACACCAGGAACACCCCGCTGCCCATGACGTTGATGGCGAGGATTTTACGCAGCAAATGCGCATGAACGATCAATGCATACAGCCCCAGCGTAAACAGGCTTACTCCAGCCAGCGCATAGAGCAAAGCAGAGCTCATCGATACGGACCCGCTTGCGGCCGGCCGCCCAGAAACAGGGCCGCCAGTGTCACACCGATCGAGAGTGTGGCCGCTGCCTCGATGAACAGAATAAGAGCGCCAGCGAGGTTGGAAGGATATTGCAGAAAGCCTCCACTCACAAACAACAGCGTCATTCCGACAGCCGTAAAAGTCCCCAAACCGAGCAGCAGTCCAATGCGCAACGGCCAGCCCATCAGCCGTACAGGGAAACGTTTACTGGAGAGCAGCAGCAGAATGCCTGCAGCCGCCAGCACGGACCCTGCCTGGAAAGCACCGCCGGGGGCATTGGCGCCAACCCACAACAGATAGCCTGCCATCAGGATCATCAGCGGCGCCAACCCCCCGACCAGCAATGACAATACCGGTTGCGGGTCGATCCTTCTGTGTACCTCTGCACTACCGAGTGACCAGACGCCAAGCAGGGCCACCAGCAATACGGCCATTTCAAGCAGGGTATCGTAACCACGAAAATTAATCAGCACGGCAGTAACCGGATTTTGCACACCGCTGGTTGCCATGTTCGCGCTCACCTGCTCACTTAATCCGACTGCCTGATCCGGCAAAGTGAGCAGCGCATAACCCAGCCCTCCTGCTACAGTCAAAAGCAGCAGCAAGAGCCCCCATCGAAACGCCGGCGAATGCCTGCTGCGACCTGCAGCGCTCATTCACCAGCAGCCGATTTATGCCTGTCATGCGTTATGTCGGCCAGGTCATTCAAACGAGCCAGAGCCGACAATAACAGCGCCCCAGTCAGTCCCGCGCCGATCGCTGCCTCGGCCAAGGCGACATCCGGAGCATCGAGGCGCACCCAGGCCAGCGACATCACCAGGCCGAAGGCGATAAACAACACAATGGCGGTGAATAGATCCGGACTGCTCAGCGCCCTCCATGCCAGCCACAGCAGGGCGAAAAGCATCATGATATCGAACACCCATTGTAAAACTATCATCGCTTCCAAGGTCGTATCCCCTTTCGCATGGCTGTCCGCGCCACCAGATGAGCAACACTGGCGCTCGCCAGCAGGACCAGCAGCCAGATGATCAGCAACTTGCCTCTCACGGCCCATGATTCCGCCTGCAACAGCAGCCCGGCAACTACCAGTCCGAGTCCCACATTATCTGCCTTGGTGATAGCATGCAGACGAGTATAGACATCCGGAAAGCGTAACAGCCCCACGGTACCGGCAAAGAAAAACCCCGCCCCGGCAAGCAGCAGCATCAAGGTGAGCAGATCACTCATCCCCTTCCTCCTCTTCCCAGACTGTCCAGGCGCGCCTGATGAAAGCTACGGCGGTCACCGCCGCCAGTAGGGCAAACACCAGGGCCACGTCGCGCAAGTGCGGTTTGTCAAGCGCCTGCGCCAGCAACAGCAAGCTGGCAACGGCAGTGGTGCCGAATAGCTGAGCCGCCAGCATACGGTCAGCCGGAGTCGGGCCGTGCAGGACACGCCACAGCCCTGCTATCAATGTCATCAGCAGAAACAGCGCCATACCGGAATAGAATATATCCATGCAGATTTACTCTTATAATTGAAGGCACATCACCTAATGTACTTTATATCATATATATTATAGTCAATTGTTTTTACTCGTTTATTGAATTGAATTCAGTTCAATCGCATGCGATGTGTAAGTTCACATTACTCCTCACTCTCATCATCAACAAGAATTAACCCAAACAGCCTTGCCACACGCTCCTCGACTATCGACAACTCAGGGATAAAGTCGCCGCTCTGATCGAGAACATGGACGCGCAGATGCTCTTCACCCAACTCAGTGCTCAATGTACCCGGCAGCAGGCTGACCGTATTCGCCATAAATACCCGTGGCAAGCCCGGCGGCAACCGCCATCGATAGTCATGCAATCCAGGCGAGATTGGCAGCTTAGGGTGCAGTGCACGCCTGGCGACATCCACTCCACCATAGAGGGAGCGCCACAGAAAAAAAGGGATAAAGTGTACAATTCCGGACAGGGACCATGAGATGGCGGGCAGCAGCCACCAGCTGGCGAGTACTGCCAACAGTACAACCGGCGCACCTACAAGCCATGAATTGATGTCGCCCTGCGTGAGTATCCACCATAGCAGGGCGAATACCAGTGTGCGAAAACAAAATCCCCAGAATCCCATCAAGTGTCACCTGCTGTTCTTTTTATCGCCAGGCCGGATGTTCGCCTTCTCCAGTTCAGCGTGAAACAGAACCGAAAAAATGATTCCCTGATGAAAAGGTGGGCTACCACATCAGGTCGTCGGGAACCTGAAAATCGGCGTAGGGATCATCCTCTTCAGGTATCTCTGTGGGCTTGTTGCTGAGAATCTGCGTGCTATCATCACGCAACTGAATCTTCTGTGCAACCAGGGTGGGGATTATTTCATACTGCTCATCCAGCTTGACGATGCAGAGACGGCCATTACCCAGCTGCTTCAGCTGTGCTTCGGTGACATAGATACGCTTGATCAGCGCAGCATCGGAAAAGCTGTAGCCGATATCGCCATCATCCCGGGGCTGACGATTCATCTCGATAAGCTGGCGCACCTGGGCTGCAATCGCCTTGCGCTCAGCCGCTGCTTTGCGCTGCTGGTTGAGTTGGCGATCACGCTCCACCTTCCTGGTTTGCGCCTGCTGCGCCGCCAGTTTCGCTTCATCAACAGTCTCTATCTTGTTCTTCTGCTTCTGCTGGGTCTGCCTGTACTTGCTCTTTTTGATCTTGCCTGCCTTCTTGTTATCGATAAGTCCGGCCTTGAGCAATTGGTCTTGGAGTGACATGGGGTAGCCTGCTGTGAAATGATGAAATACGGTGAGGTACTAGAATCCTTGATTCACTAAAATGCTTGCAAATGAGTCAAGTTTTAAAAGAATCTCTCGCTAAGAACGCAAAGGACGCAAAGGTTTTTCTTGGCGGTCTTGGCGTCTTCGCCTACATGGATGTAGGTGAGGGGCGTGAGCAGGACGCGGAAGCTTTGCGAGAGAATATGTTTTTTCATGCCTTGTCAGTCTGAGACCTGATCTCGCTAGTACAGTGATGCACAAGTATCGCACACCACCTCGACTATTCAAAAGTTACAAGACTTCCATCACAAGCAGGGTGACGAGCGCAATCAGTTCGATCAATGCCACCACTTGCCAGAAGGCGACCGGGTTGCGCTCGAGCAGCGGCTGTGTGGGTTATTGCAGCAGGCGTTGATTGGGCCTGGCCAGATCCGTGATAAATTCCGACAGCAGCGCATAGCGTTTTTCAGGATGCTGCTGCAGCGCCTTCTCCAGCGCAGCATCGATCCACTCCGGAACCATCAGATTATGCTCTCTGGCAGAGGTATAGATGCAGCGTTTTTTGGCTGCGCGCTCGCTGGAGATCTCTCCATAGGGGAGCTTCCCCGTCAGCATCTCGTAGGCGATAACACCCAGGGAGAAGATGTCCGAGCGATTGGTTCCCTGCTCTCCTTTGAAATATTCCGGCGCCGAGTAGTTTGCGGTGCCGAGAATATGTGAATGCTCGACCGGCGTCTTGATCTCTGCGAGCCCGGCGATGCGCGTCGAGCCAAAGTCGATGATTTTCAGCGTGTTGTTGTTATCGATGAGAATATTATCCGGCTTGAGATCCTGGTGAAACATCTCCATACGGTGCATGCAACGCAGGCCGCGGGCAATCTGGTCAATGGTCGCACGCATCTGCGCGATGCCCGGATGCGGATTGTCAGCCATCCACTGTTTCAGCGTCTGCCCCTCGATATACTCGACCGCCGTATAGAGAAATGTCCGCTGGCGATCTTCATTGCACACCTTAATCAGATGCGGCGAGTCAAGACGTTTGGCAACCCACTCTTCATGCAGAAACAGATCCAGATAGTTTGGATCATCTTCATAATTGACGGAGGGGGTTTTTAGCACCACCTTGCGAGGTGTTGCCGAGAGTGTATCCTCGGCAAGATAGACCTGGCTGCGGCTTGAAGCATTCAGCTCGCGAAGAATTTTGTAGCCATCGATGATGTGACCGGCATTGAGATCCGGTGGAAACGGCAGACGTGTCAGCTGTTAATGCACCAATCCCGTGCAATGAGAGCTCAGGAGCTGTCCAATAATAATGGACAACTCCTTACTCAAAGTTAATCAGCATGTGCACGTAGATGCTTGCGATATAGCCAAGGGCGATGACCGGCGTCCACTTCAGGTGACTGAAGAAGGTGTAGACCCCCCTCGCCTGTCCCATCAGCGCCACCCCTGCGGCTGACCCGATAGAGAGCATGCTGCCGCCTACACCGGCAGTCAGGGTGACAAGCAGCCACTGGCTATGATTCATGTCCGGCTGCATGGTCAATACGGCAAACATCACCGGGATATTGTCGACGATGGCGGAGAGGACCCCGACGGCAATATTGGCGTTGGTAGCGCCCCACTGGTTGTACATGAGATCAGAGGTCAGGGAGAGGTATCCCATAAAGCCGAGACCGCCCACACAAAGCACAACACCGTAAAAGAAGAGCAGGGTGTCCCATTCTGCACGGGCAACCTTGTTAAAGACATCAAAGGCAACCACGTCACCCATCTGTCCGTCATGCTGCGCCTCCAGCGACATTCGCTGTTCTTTGGCGAGGGTCTTTTTAAGATAGAAACCCATCAGCTGCAGATACCCCAGACCGGTCAGCATGCCGATCACAGGCGGCAGACCGAGGAAGTTATGGAAGCTGACAGCCGTGGCAATGGTCAGCAGAAACAGTGCAATGATGCGCCTGGCGCCACGGCGCATGGGAACAGATTCGCTGCTGGCAGTCGGCTTTTCGTCCGGTATATAAAAATGCATGATGGCGGCAGGAACGACATAGTTGACCAGTGATGGAATAAACAGCGCGAAAAAGCCCCAGAATTCCACCATACCCTTCTGCCATACCATCAGGGTGGTGATATCGCCGAAGGGGCTGAAAGCGCCGCCGGCATTGGCAGCAACCACGATATTGATACAACCAAGCGATACAAATTTACGGTTGTCCCCACCGACGGCCATCACCACCGCACACATCAGCAGCGCGGTCGTGAGGTTGTCTGCGATGGGGGAGATGAAAAACGCCAGAAACCCCGTCATCCAGAAGAGCGCACGAAAACCGAAGCCTTTACTGATCAGCCAGGAGCGCAATGCATCAAAAACCTGGCGCTCATCCATGGCGTTGATATAGGTCATGGCCACCAGCAGGAACAACATCAGCTCCGCATACTCCAGCAGGTTGTGGCGTACGGCAGTCTCTGCCAGCTCCGACATGCCATGGTTGGCATAGACGACGCCAATCATTGCCCAGATCACGCCGGCGGCAATGATGACAGGTTTGGATTTACGCAGATGGGTAAACTCTTCGGCCATCACCAGCAGATACGCGAGCAGAAAGACGATGATGGCGGAAATGCCAACACCGCTCGTGGTCAAATCGAGGGGCTCATGGGGCGCCCCTTCCATAGCGATCTCGCCCGCCGCAGCCATAGCCAATTCAGGCAGAAAAATTGCCAGCAGGAGTACAATGGGTATTTTTATCCATGCTGGTCTATTGTTTAAGATTTGTTTCATCATTGTTTGGCCTGAGTGGAAATATCGACGGAATAAATAGTGGGAGGTATTATACGTCGGAAATCTTAAATCTCCGAAAATTTCATACGGCGCAATGCCCGTTGATTATTGCGCCTGCTGCTTTTATTGCCAGTGACAATATGCTATCGTTACTGCAGTTTTTATTACTAAATTTAGTATTCTTTTTATACAGTATATTACGAACAATTATTTATTTATTTTCTAAGAATTGAGAGTTTCTGGGTTACTCATGGTACACATTACATCAATAAAAACGATTCTGATGTCAGATATAGATGTCCTTTGGCCTGAGTG
>JADWMH010000267.1 GCA_015767355.1 Gammaproteobacteria bacterium | reverse complement strand
CAAGAGCAGAGTCTGGTTCACTATTGATCCGGCTGCGGCCGCCTCGGCACTGCAAACCACCCGCGACAGGATCATACGGGCGCTCGATTGGCTGGGAGAGCAGCAATTGCTGGAGGTCAAGGTCTCCGGCATACGTCTGAGGTTTGAGCTTATGCGGCAACCGGAGTCCCTCGACGCTCTGGTCGATGAACTCTACAAGCGCATCATCAAACGGGAAGAGGCGGAGATCAATCGTCTTCAACAGGTCGTGGAGCTGATCACCATGGACGGCTGTCAGAGCAACGCTCTGGCAAGCCATTTCGGCGAACAGCGTGAAGCCCCCTGCGGCCATTGCAGCTGGTGCCGACACGGAAAAAGCGAACTTCCACCGCGCCGCGCGCAAACAATCAGTGACGCATTGTGGAAAGATGTTGAAATCGTCAGACGGGAGCATGCACAGCTACTCGAACAACCGCGCATGTTGAGCCGATTCCTCTGCGGCATCACATCGCCGCGGCTAAGCCGCAGTAAACTGACCAGCCATTCTCTGTTCGGCAGCCTGGAGAGTGTATCCTTCAAGAGAGTACTGGAGCGCGCCAGAAGCACATGAATGACGCAGTTACGGAATAGGCATGACAGATATAGAACAAATGATACGGCAGCATCAGCATAAACTACGCGCCTGCACAGCTTGTCCGGATATGATTCCGCCTGTGGTGGTCGGTTCGGCAGTGGTCTCGCCGGTTATCTCTATCGGCCAGGCTCCGGGAGACCGGGAAGGACCGGCGGGAAAGCCTTTCGCGTGGACTGCGGGCAAAACCCTTTTCAAGTGGTTTGAATCCATCGGCGTGGATGAAGAGCTGTATCGCAGCCATGTCTATATGGCGGCTGTGTGCCGCTGCTTTCCGGGAAAGAATCCCAAAGGCGGCGACCGTGTACCGTCCGCGATGGAGATCAATCATTGCCGAAACTGGCTCGATATGGAGTTCACACTACTGCAGCCGCAGCTGTTGATTCCTATCGGAAAGCTGGCCATCGCCCAGCTGATAACAGTCAAAAAACTGGTTGATGTGGTGGGAGAGATTCACACTGTCACTCTGCAGGAGAGAGAAGTGGATATAATCGCATTGCCGCATCCATCCGGTCTCTCGACCTGGCATAGAACCGAGCCCGGAAAAACCTTGTTGAACCAGGCTCTACAGCTAATAAAAAATCACCCGGCATGGCTGCAGACGTTTGCGGCGCGACTAAAGTAAAGGAAGCTCTGAATTCATCGATGGAATAGGGATTCGGAAGATGGGCAAATAGAATATTTGTTGCTTCTCGACCACACCATGCATTAACTGCCCATAGGATGTGTTGAGTGAAACGAAGCGCATCAGTTTGGCGCAGATATTGATGCGCCTCGTACCTCGACACATCCTATGCGGATTCAAGCACACCGGATTATTGAGAGATTACCTCAAAATCAAGTAGCAGATTGATGTAACAGGTATATGCGCACCTAACCCAACATAAGCTGTTGGTAACACATGTATCGCCATATTATTGAAACAGAGCGATGATCGCCTGTTTGCCTGATTCTTCAGCAATCTGTTGAGCGGTTTGCTCCTCGCCATTTTTCACTGTTTTATCAGCGCCGCTAGCAAGCAGGTACGAAGCAATTTCAGCATGGCCTGTCGATACAGCCACTATCAGTGGAGTGGAGCCGTCCTGATCCTGCAGATTGATGTTTGCATGGTGCTCAACAAGATATTTAGCGACATCTAGATTGCCGCTTTCAACAGCATAGTGAAGGGCTGCGGCGCCGAAATTGTCCTGGAAATTGATATTTTTTACCCTGATCAGCAGGATTCCAATGATTTCACCCTGTTGTTTGTTGATGGCCACCATCAATGGCGTCAGACCCGCATTATTAGGGACGCACGGTGTAACCTGGTTGCTATAGTGAAACAGGGTTTTCACGACATCGGTGTGTCCCGCTGAAATCGCATGCATCAGGGCCGAATTGCCTTTTCGGTCAGAAGAACGAACGTCTGCGCCAAACTCCAGTAGTTGCGCGGCGATGATGTCATCTCCCCTTTTTGCGGCGATCATCAGTGAATCGTATCCCGCGCGGGTGCGGTCATGTACATTGGCGCCCAGTTCGATCAGCAGAGCGGTGATTTGCGCATGCCCGTTTTCTGCCGCAAAGGTAAGCGCCGTTTCACCGGTTTTGGTTCTGGCATTGACTTCGGCCCCATAAGAGAGCAGCACGGAGACAATGTTCGTGTTGCCCGACTCTGCGGCAAGCATCAGTGGTCTTTTTCCAAACTTGCCAGGTGCGTCGATATTGGCGCCTTTGCTGATCAATTCACCGAGCTGGTCTGCGGTTCCTCCTGATGCAACATCACGAAGCTGCTGATCCAGCGAGCTGTCCGCCCACACTGTTGAGCTGATCAGTAGAGATAAAATAAACGCTGTGAACAGTTTTGCATAATCCGGCATGAGAAACCTCTTTGAGATTTTACTATGAGTTATATTCTTGTATTGATTCGAGCCTCTTGCAAAACTCGTAAATAGTGAGTTTTGTCATCTCGAACGAATGTGAGAGATC
>JADWMH010000266.1 GCA_015767355.1 Gammaproteobacteria bacterium | reverse complement strand
ATCGTTTTCCTGACGCAGCCGAACCTCTCTATCCGCCTGTCTCCCCGTTGGGAAATAGCCCGATGTTTGATGAGCCGGTTGCCGCTGCTCTAGGACATTATCGAGCTGCATCGAAGGGAGAGTGGCTCCAGCAGGTGTATGAAGCCAATGCAGGTGAACCGGTCTGGCATCACAGAGGGCGTATCAGAAGAGATGCCAGTGCGGCGATTCAAATTCTCTCCGAGGCAGACTCGCAAGGTCTGAACCCTCACGAATATCATATCGAGGAGATTTTTCAGGCGCAGCAGGATGGAGATCTTACGCTGTTCGATCTGCTCTTGACCGATAACGTTCTACACTATGTCTCTCATGTGCGGGATGGCCAGTATCGTCCCCGCAATGTCGATGCGCGCTGGAAAATGGGCGGCGGCGTCAGGGTTGACCCTGCATCGGGCATGGCGCTTGCGGTTACTGAACGGGCTGTTCCACGCTATATGAAACAGGCGTCTCCCGACCACTCTTTTTATAAAAATCTGCGCAGGGAGTTGCGCGATTACACCGCTATTGCCAATTCCGGTGGCTGGCCCTCTTTTCCTGCAGAAGGGCGCGGCTTGAAGCCGGGAATGAGCGGAGGCGAAGTCATGGCGCTGCGTGCGCGACTGGCGTCAACCGATGGAGCTGACCTTTCTATAGCGCAGCCTTCGTTTTATGACGATGATTTGAAACTTGCAGTCGAGGGCTTTCAGCGCCGTCATGGATTGAATGATGACGGAGTGATCGGTGCGCGTACGCGACAGGCGCTGGCAGTTCCTGTTAAAGACAGAATTCGCCAAATTATTGCATCCATGGAGCGCTGGCGCTGGGTGCCGGAAAATCTTGGCGAGCGTTACATTGTTGTCAATATTCCCGCTTACCGTCTTTGGTACAGGGAGAATGGCGAAGACAAACTGACCATGCGGACAGTCGTTGGCAAGACTAAAGGGAGTCATCAAACACCAAGCTTTTCGACAGATATGAAGTATATGGTGCTCAATCCAAACTGGAATGTTCCAAGCTCCATTGTCTCTGCAGAGATGGCGCCCAAAGCGAGCCGTAATCCCGGATATTTCAAGAAAAAAGGCTACAAGGTAATGGATCGGGCTGGCAATGTCGTCGATCCATACACTGTCAACTGGGGGCAGTACAGCAGAAATAATCGCGCGCCTTACCGGGTGGTGGAGTCCAGCGGCGCCGGGGGCGCGCTGGGGACGGTTAAATTTATTTTTCCGAACAAGCATGGCGTCTATCTGCATGATACCCAGAGCAGAAGGTTGTTCAGGAAAGATTTCCGGGCTCACAGTCATGGCTGTGTCAGAATCGAGAAGCCTGCGGAACTGGGGTCCGTTCTTCTGGGTGACAGGAGCCCGGATGAGTTTAGCGCTCTGGTTGCAGATTCGGGCAAAAACAGGCATATCAACCTGGAACAGAGTCTTCCGGTTTATCTTCTCTATATGACGGCGTGGGCTGATGACAACCAGGTCTATTTTTACGACGATATTTACCGTCGTGACCAGCGTCTGGTCCAGGCGAAAACCTCCAAGCGGGGATGAAGGGTGGGGGAGTAAGGAGTGAGTGAGGGCTTCTATTTTGTGTAATATCTCCGTCCTGTGCGGATTCCAATCAACACACGATCTTTTTGAAAAAATCCGTTTTTTGCTCATATCTTGAGCCTCTCGCAAAACTTTTAAAAGCTGTCATTTCGACTGAAAGGAGAAATCTTAAGTCATTGATAAATAAGATCTCTCACATTCGTTCGAGATGACAAAACTAACAATTTGCGAGTTTTGCAAGAGACTCTCTTGATTGTTTTTTCAATTTTTCCAGGTCCTCTTCATTGAAAAATTTTATCGAAATAGCCTTGATTTTCATCAATCTACCTGCTATGGTATAATACACTTCTTGACAAATATGTAGTAAGTCTATGAGTAACAAACAAAAATCTCCGTCACCTCTCATTTATCGCAGAGAGTTTCTGATTGGAACGGCAGCTGTAGCTGCCATGGCAGCGGTCCCCACTGTTTTCGCAAGAACAAGAAGAAAAAAACAGGGCGTACGCGCACTTTCTCTGACAAATGCCCACACGGGTGAAACAACCAGGGTTGATTACTGGATCGATGGCAGCTATCAACCCGAGGCGCTTGCAGAGATCGATACGATTCTGCGTGATCACCGCGACAACGAAGTCTGTTCCATTGACACCAGGCTCATCGATCTGCTGTACAACGTCAATCAAAAAACAATTTGCAACTCGGCAAAGTGTTTTCAAATCCTCTCCGGATATCGTTCTCCCAAAACCAATCGTATGCTGCGCAGAAGGGGTAGAGGCGTTGCTAAAAATAGTCTACACATGATGGGCAAGGCGATCGATATCAAATTGCCGGGTGTCGGCAACTCTAATCTCTTCCATGCCGCGACTGCGCAGAGAGGAGGCGGTGTTGGTTATTATGGCTCCAGCTTCGTTCACATGGATGTCGGCAAAGTGCGCACCTGGGGAAAAAGGAGCCGCTACGGCTGATTGATACCTGCACATTTTTATGGGGGTGAAACCTCTTTGAAGCCCCGCTCT
>JADWMH010000094.1:1764-7934 GCA_015767355.1 Gammaproteobacteria bacterium | reverse complement strand
ACCGGGTGGAGGCTGGTGAGAAGCATCCTGACCGCAAGCTGTTTCATGTCACCGATGAGGGACGGGCATCTTTTCTGTCAGAACTCGCGCAGACGCCAGCATCGGAGCAGCTCAGATCGGAATTCATGGTGCTGATGTTCTTTGCCCACCTGCTGCCGACAGAGGTGCTGCAGCAGAAGCTCGATGAGATGGAGAACCACTACAGTGAAGAACTGAACTATCTTGAATCAATATCAGGCTGTGAGGGGCACACGTCAGGCATCGATTTCACCATCGGCATGGGAAAGGAGGTGCTGCGTAGCAAACTGAAGTTTCTCCAGAAGCAAAGCAAAACGTTGCTTGCATCACACCAGAATCCCCCCGATTCAGTCGGGAATGCTGCTCATGCAAATGATCCGCAGCAGGAGTCGTCATCATGACCAGGTTGTGCATCACTGCCTTGCTGGCTGCGATCGCGCCCTTTAGCACATTCGCTGCGGTTCCTGTAACGACAAGTCCCATTGGCGAGCTGCTGCTGCAGTCGCATCACAGCGTGCCTGCCACGGTCATCGCGCGCAACTCCCCCTCCCTCTCGGCTGAAATCAACGCGCGCATCGACTCTATTCCGGTCAAGGTCGGTGATACTGTCGAAGCCGACACCCTGCTGGCGCAGCTCGACTGCCGTCAATACGAATCCCAACTTGCCGCTGCGAAAGCGGGCATGGATCAGCTCGCCAGTGAACGGGATTTCTCAGCCGCACAGCTCAAACGCGCCCAGGGCCTTAAGCTGAAAAAGGGCATCAGTGACGAGGGTGTGGAACAGCGCAAAAGCGAATGGGAGAGCTACAGCGCCCGTTATCGTATGCTCGAAGAGACGCAACGCCAGGCGCAACTGCAGGTTGATCGCTGTCAAATCCACTCACCCTTCAGGGCAGTGGTCGTGGAGCGGCTCGCAAGCAGCGGCAGCCTCGCCACAATCGGAACGCCAATCCTGAAACTGGTGCAGCTCGATGACATCGAGGTATCCGCCAGTCTTCGCGAACAGGAGAGTGAAACCCTGGAGGAGAGCAGCAAGATCTGGTTTGAGTTTTTCCACAAGGAGTATCGGCTGATTCTGCGCAGGATAGTGCCGGTCATCGACTCACGCACGCGAACCCGCGAAGTACGGCTGCGCTTTTCTAAAGAGAGTGCGCCTGTTGGCGCTGCTGGAAGAGTCCTGTGGCAGGGAGAGTCGCTGCAGTTGCCGGCCGGTTACCTGGTCAGACGCAGCGAACAGCTCGGCATTTTCCTTGTTGACGGCGACAAGGCCCGGTTCCATCCTGTAGCAGGCGCAGTCGAGGGGCAGCCTGCAGTCATCGACCTCCCTGCAGAGAGTCTGCTGATTGTCGAAGGGCGGCAGCGCCTCGGTGACGGAGATGAAATCTCCGTACAGGGGCAAGGCAGCACCGAAGAGGCGCCTTCAGGAGCTGCAGAGTAGTCCGCCATGTGGGATATATTGCTGCGTAATCACGTTCTTGCCAACCTCACCTTCGTACTGGTGCTGGTTGTCGGGCTGCTCTCCTACAATCTGCTGCCGAGACAGCAGGACCCGACCATCAATTTCAACTGGATCGTCATCACCACGATACTGCCTGGTGCAGCTGCGCTTGATGTCGAAAAAAAGGTCACGGATCCGCTCGAAGACGCTGTGCGCAAAGTGCAGGATATCAAGTTCCTCTCATCAAACAGCCGCGAGTCGGTTTCCAGCGTGCTGGTGCGCTTCGAGGATATCGGCGAACGCCTGTTCGACAAACGCATCAGTGATTTACGGCGTGAAATCCAGAACAAACAGGATGAACTGCCTGATGCCGCCGCCGACCCGATCATTCTGGAGATCACCAGCGCAAACGCTTTTCCATCCGCCTCCATTGCCGTCGTCGGTATGGCGGACGATGAAAACCTGCGCATCCAGGCGCGCAATATCGAAAAAGATCTGGAGCGACTCGGCGGTGTCGATCGCGTCGATGCCATCGGTCTGGCAAACCCGGAACTGGAGGTCGCTTTTGACCCGGCAGCACTTGAACAGCTTGGCCTGGCGCCTGGCCAGGTCGCTGATACAGTCACTGCTTTTTTCCAGGATATTGCAGCAGGCGACATCAGGCTCGGCAATGAGAACTGGCTGATCAGGCTTGCCGGCAGCAACAGCGATCCGCGCTTTCTTGCATCCCGTCCGGTGGTAGGCGCCGAGGGAGAGGTGACTCTTGATCATGTTGCACACATCAGGCGCACCCGTGAAGAGCCGGATACACTCACGCGCTTCGATGGACGCCCCGCCGTACTGCTGGCGGTCATGAAACAGACCGATGCCAATACGCTTGATGTTGTCGATCGCATCACCGCCTATATCGAGAACCGCAACCTGCTGTCGAACCAGACAGGCATCGACCTGGTGCTGACAGATGACCAAACCATCCCGACGCGCCAGTCGATCGGACTGATGCAGAACAACGCCCTTATTGGTCTGTTTCTGGTGTTGCTGGTCGCCTGGGCATTTCTGGGTTCACGCATTGCATTGCTGACCGCCATCGGCATTCCCTTTGTGCTTGCCGGAACATTCTGGGTGCTCTCAGCCATCGGTGAAACCCTCAATGTGACGGTGCTGCTTGGCATCGTCATCGTGCTCGGCATGCTGGTGGATGATGCCGTGGTGGTGGTCGAGGCGATCTACTATCGTTTGCGGCATGGCGTCGACGCCTTCACCGCAGCTGTCGAATCGCTGCGGGAGGTCGCGCGCCCGGTGACCACCGCCGTGCTCACGACCATGGCTGCATTCATGCCGCTGATGCTGCTGCCGGGCATCCTCGGAGATTTCATGCGCGTGATCCCGCTGGTGGTCACCATCGCCCTGGCAATCTCCCTGGTCGAGGCGTTCTGGATGCTGCCTGCACATACGGTTGCAGCTAAGATCAGTTTCGACAAGCCTTCGCGCATCCACAGCTATCGCCTGAAATTCACACATCGCATTCAGATTGCTTACGTGCGCATCCTGATCAAGGCGATGCGTCATCGCTGGCTCTCTCTGTCGCTGGTATTTCTGCTGTTTTTCTCCTCGATCGGCGTGGTCGCCGCCGGGCTGGTGCGCATGGACTTTTTTGCAGCCGACCCGCTGCGGCTCTTCTACATCAATATCGAGATGCCGCCCGCCTCGCCGCTTGAAGAGACCATGAAAAAGGTTCTGCAGATCGAGCAAAAGGTCAAGGCCAAGGTCAGGGAGGGAGAGACACGCGCCGTCATCAGCTACTCCGGCAACATGTTCACAGAAACCGAGCCCCGTCTCGGTGATCAATATGGGCAAATCCTGGTTGGACTGAATCCCAAAACATCCGATCTGCGCAGCGTCGACGAGATGATCGAGGCGATGCGCGAAGATGTTCTCGACACCCCGGGACCGATGCAGATCTCCTTCATGCGCATGTCAGGAGGGCCGCCAACCGCCAAGCCGATCAGTGTCAAGGTGCGTGGTGATCAATACGATGAGATACGGGCTGCGGCAAACACCATTCGTCAGATTCTCGCATCCATCGAGGGCGTCAAGGATATCGAGGATGATGCCAGCCGGGGCCGCTCGGAGCTGGTGCTGATACTCGATGAAGACGCTATCAACCGCGCCGGTCTCAATCCCCTCGAGGTAAACCGCAGTATCCAGCTGCTGGTCGATGGCATCAAAGTCGCCGAGATGCGTGATGCGGGAGAGAAGCTGGAGGTGCGTGTCAAAGCAGGCAACAGTCTCGATGCCGATATCGCCGAACTGCTGGATTTCCGCATGCCTCTCTCCGATGGCGGCAGCATACCGCTGGGCGAACTTGTGCGCGAATCGCGTCAGCAGGGTCTCGGCAACATCCGCCACTACAACTTCAGGCGCGCCATAACCGTCGAGGCCGATCTCGACGATACGCTGATCGATACCGTCACGGCCAATGCGCGCCTGAACGAAAAGTGGAGTACGTACCAATCACAATATCCGGATATCGATCTCGACTTTTCCGGTGAGTTGGATGACATACAGGAGAGCATGGACTCGATAGGCGTGCTGTTTATTTTTGGCGTCGGCCTGATGTACCTGATTCTTGGAACCCAGTTCCGCAGCTACTGGCAGCCCTTCATGATCCTGGTCACCGTGCCGATGGCATTCACCGGGGTGGTATTCGGCATGTTCATCACCAACAACCCGCTGAGTCTCTACACACTTTACGGAGTTGTCGCCCTCGCGGGCATCGCCGTGAACGCCGCCATCGTGCTGATCTCCGCGGCCAATGCGCGCATGCAGGCCGGCATGAGCGTGCTGCACGCCACGCTGTATGCCGCAAGACGCCGCGTGATACCGATATTGATCACTTCGCTGACGACAGTCGCCGGGCTCTTCTCCCTGGCGACAGGCCTGGGCGGAAAGTCCCTGATCTGGGGGCCGGTAGCTACCGCTATCGTGTGGGGACTGGCCTTCTCGACGGTGCTGACACTGATCATGGTGCCGCTGTTGTATCGGATATTCATGGGCGGCAGGTCTAAATCCCGGCCTTCGCTGAAATAATAATTAACCACAGATGCACACAGATAAACACAGATAAAAACAAGCAACACCTCAATAACTCCGTGCATGAAGAACCTCTTGTAAAATTTTCAAATACGTCATTCCGACGCAGGCCGGAAACCATATAATCAACCACTTGCAAGTCAAAACAAATGGATTCCGGCTAAAAGCATGCCGGAATGACGGGGTTTTGCAAGTACCCCTATAGCTATCTCAATCTGTGTGCATCTGTGGTTAAAAAAAGGAGTTGGTAGAAAAATGGCGATACGCGCAACGCTAGCAAATTAATATTTGCAATAGCATCTCTAAACCAATAGTATTACTCGTTTTTCCCGTGCCACCGCACGGGTTTTGTTGTTTAAGTGTGAGGGAGAGAGCATTTCCTGAAACGCTGTCAGGAGGAGATCATGTCGCAATCATTAATGGCGACCTATAACCGGCTGGATGTCACCTTCAGTAAAGGTGCAGGTACATGGCTGTGGGACAAGGCGGGAAAACGCTATCTGGATGCCGTCTCCGGCATCGCCGTGTGCAGTCTCGGACATGCGCATCCGGCGGTGACCAGCGCGCTGTGTGAACAGGCGTCCACACTGGTGCATACATCCAATATCTATGGTATTGAAAATCAGCAGCAGTTGGGTGACGCCCTGACATCACTGGCGTCGATGGAACGTGTCTTCTTCAGCAACTCAGGTGCTGAAGCCAATGAAGCCGCCATCAAACTGGCGCGCCTGCATGGACATCGTAACAACATCAAGGATCCTGCCATTATCGTCATGGAGAACAGTTTCCATGGGCGCACCCTGGCCACACTCACTGCAACGGGAAATCGCAAGGTTCAGGCCGGGTTTGAGCCTCTGGTTAAAGGTTTTATTCGTGTTCCCTATGGCGATATCGAAGCGATTGAGAGTCTCGCCGGGCAATCGCAGAATATTGCCGCTGTACTGGTCGAACCTGTGCAGGGCGAAGGCGGGGTCAATATCCCTCCCGCCGGCTATCTGAGCGCCATTCGCAAGCTGTGTGACGACAACAACTGGTTAATGATGCTGGATGAGATTCAAACCGGCATGGGGCGCACGGGCGCCTGGTTTGCCTGGATGCATGAAGAGGCTAAGCCGGACGTCATGACGATCGCCAAGGCCCTGGGCAACGGCGTGCCCATCGGCGCCTGCCTTGCGAGGGGAGAGGCTGCTGATCTTTTTTCTCCAGGCTCTCACGGCTCGACATTCGGCGGCAACCCGCTGGTTTGCGCTGCTGCCCTTGCTGTCGTTGACACCATGAAAAAGGAGCATATCCCGGCGCAGGCAAAATCCCTTGGCGATTATCTTGCCAAAGGTTTTGCAGCCCAGCTCGATGCTATCGAGGCTGTCGTCGAGATCCGTCATGCAGGCTGCCTGCTCGGTATTCAACTGGATCGTCCCTGTACAGATCTCGTCGGAATGGCGCTTGATCAGGGGCTGCTGATCAATGTAACGGCGGATTCCGTCATCCGTCTATTGCCGCCGCTCAATATGAGCAATGCAGAGGCTGATATCCTGATCGAAGGCCTGAGCCGGTTGATTCGGGAATTCATCGCCAGCTAAGAGATTTTGTAGGGGGAATAAGGCGTCTTTTTGCCGCATCC
>JADWMH010000094.1:0-1754 GCA_015767355.1 Gammaproteobacteria bacterium | reverse complement strand
TGGATGCGCTGCCGCTTATCCCCCCTACGGCATATTTGAAAACAATACACAGGCTTTATGAGAAGTTACGCAGCCACCATGAAGCCGTACATACAGACTTTTTTATGAAACAGATACGTCATTTTTTAACACTGCTGGATCTCTCTCCCCGGGAGTTTCGCGGTGTCATCCAGCGTGCATCCGAGTTGAAAACGATGCGCAATAAAGGTGTCGAGCATCGTCCGTTCAGCGGTAAATCGCTCGCCATGATTTTTGAAAAATCTTCAACCCGCACACGTGTCTCCTTTGAAGCAGGCATGGAGCAACTGGGTGGCCATGCCCTGTTTCTCTCTTCCCGCGACACCCAGCTGGGACGCGGAGAGCCTATTGCAGACAGTGCGCGTGTACTCTCGCGCATGGTCGATATCGTCATGATTCGCACCTTCTCACATGATATAATAAAGGTTTTTGCGGAGCACTCGGCTGTCCCCGTGATCAATGGCTTGACCGACCAGTACCATCCCTGTCAGCTTCTGGCTGATATGCAGACATGGTTCGAGCACCGCGGTGATATCCAGGGCAAAACCGTGGCCTGGATCGGTGATGGCAATAATATGTGCCACTCCTATATCAACGCAGCCAGACGCCTCGATTTCAAACTGAATATCTGCTGTCCGGAAGGCTTTGATCCACTTGCAGAGATCCTCGATCCCGCCTCCGGGCGCTGCGAAATCTTTCGCGACCCGATGGCAGCGGCTGCCGGTGCCGACCTGATCGTTACCGACGTATGGGCCAGCATGGGACAGGAAGAGGAGCAGAAGGCGCGCGAAGCAGCTTTTGCCGGCTTCCAGGTGACAAGCGAGATGATGAGTGTTGCCGCCGGGGATGCTCTCTTCATGCACTGTCTGCCGGCGCATCGCGGTGAGGAGGTTGCGGCTGATGTCATCGACAATCCGAACAGCGTCGTCTGGGATGAGGCTGAAAACCGCCTGCATGCTCAAAAAGCATTAATGGAGTTTTTACTAAAATGATGAAAAAAATCCTTGCCAGTCTGACACTCTCTGCCGGCATCCTGGTTTCTTTTTCTATCTTTATCAGTGATGCGATGGCAGAAACCCGTTATGTTTCTGACGAGCTGAAAACCCCCTTTCGCAGCTCTCCGGGAAGCACCAAGCGCATCCTCAGGATGGTCAAAAGTGGAACACCTCTGGAGGTCATTAGCATAGACAAGAAAAGCGGGTATGCTAAGGCGCGTACAAGCGATGGAAAAACAGGGTATATTCTGCTCCGCGAACTCAGCGAGAAGCCAAGCGCCCGCGAGCAGCTGCAAAGCATACAGGAGCAGATGCGTGAACTGCAGGCAGAACCGGATCAGATCAGAAGCAGACTCACCCAGCTCCAAACTGACTACTCCAGCCTGCAGCAGCAACATCAGAAGATCTCCAGTGAAAACGAGACGCTGACCCAGGACCTGGCCGGCATCAAGCAGAGCGCAGCCAATGCAATCCAGATTGCCAACGAACGCTCGGACCTGCATAAACAGCTGACAGCATTCAAACGTCAAAATGCGGATCTGCAGCAGCAGAACCGTGAATTGAGCAATAATTTCGAGCAGCGCTGGTTCATGATTGGCGCCGGTGTTGTTCTTGGCTCGATACTGCTCGGTTGGCTGCTGCCGCTGATGCGATTCAGACGCCGCAGCAGATCCAGCTGGAGTGATATCTAGTGAGATCAGGTCTCAGACTGACAAGGCATGAAAAAAACATTTTCTCTCG
>JADWMH010000265.1 GCA_015767355.1 Gammaproteobacteria bacterium | reverse complement strand
GGACGTGGTCGATACCCTGCGCCACCAGAAACTGCTGGTAGACCGCGAACTGAACTCCGGTGAGCGCGAACAGAAACTCATCGAGCGTCTACGCAAACTGTATGCCTCCCAGGGGATCGAGGTTCCTGACAGCATCCTTGCAGAAGGCGTCAAGGCGTTGGAGGAGGATCGATTCACCTACAAACCTCCCGTAGAGGGAATCCAGACCTCCATGGCGCGCATCTATATCAAGCGCGGAAGATGGTCAAAGCGGTTCGGGGCAGCCGCGCTGTCACTGTCGGTGCTGTGGGGCGGCTGGCACATGGCCTTCCAGGCGCCGGAAAACCGCCGCCTCGACCGCCTGGATGCACTTCCGGCTGAACTGGTTGCCGAGCGGGACGCCATCAAAACAATCTCTCATGTAGACGAGGCAAAAGAGCGCGCCGACACCCGGTATCAAAACGCCATGGCGGCGCTGAACACCGGTGACACCGATGCCGCGCTAGACACCTACAAGTCTTTACAATCCCTGCACAACACCCTGGCTTCAAGCTACACATTGCGGGTGGTCTCACAGCCCGGCGAGCGCAGTGGCGTATGGCGGGAACCCAAGGATAACCGCAATGCAAAAAACTACTATCTGATTGTCGAGGCCATCGACTCCAACGGAAAACCGGTAACGCTGCCTGTAATGAACGAAGAGGACGGCAAGACCTACTCTGTCGAGAAATGGGGACTCAGGGTCCCACATTCCGTCTATCAGCAGGTCGCAGCAGACAAGCAGGATGACGGCATCATTCAGAAACGCCGGGTCGGAATCAAGAAGAGCGGATACCTTGAGCCGGAATACAGCATCTCGACCACAGGAGCAAACATCACATCATGGTGAGTAGCCCACAATGTTAAGCGGTCGCAATGCCCTGCAAAATATCAATCTGACGCTGCAGCAGCTGCATCAGCAGGTCGATGAGTCTGACCGCCAGATTCAGCAGGCCAGCAACAGCATGCTCGGCCTGCAACAACAGCAGGCGGAAAAGTACCGGGAACTGGCAAAAATCCGCCTCGACAATATCATCAGCGGCGAGGTGGTGGCAGGACTGGAAACAGCAGACCTGCGGGTCAGGGAGCTGCTGCAGCTACGCAGCGAGGCATTGTCTGAACTCTCGACCCGGCTTGAAACTGCCCGCAGTGATCAACAACAACTGGAGCAGCAGAGAGAGACGCAGGGCGACAGGGTTGCTGCAGCAGCAACAGCGCTGGATGAGCAGGAGACAACAACCCGGGAACATCTTCAGCATGACCATGCCTACAGCAGTCAGCAGCAGGATGCTGAGAGCGCTGACCGCATTGCCGTCCAGGCTGAAGAGAAGATGCAGGAGGCGCAGCACAACCGTGAAGAGAAGGGAGAATCCTACGAGAGCGATCCGATGTTCTCCTATCTATGGAGCAGGGGTTATGGCACGGCAGCCTACTCCGCCAATCCTCTCACCCGTTTTCTCGACAAGTGGGTTGCAAGGCTTTGCAAATATCACGCCGCCAGACCCAACTACGCCAGGCTGCTGGAGATACCGGAGCGCCTGAAAGAACATGCAAAACATAAGCGTGCAGCGGCAGACAAAGAGTTTGAAGCACTCGAGGAGCTGGAGCAGAATGCCGCTGCGAAAGATGGTATTCCTGCGCTTCGCCAGGCGTATGAAGAGGCCGAGAAGAGGCTCGACGAGATCGACGATTCCATCAAGCAGCATGAAGAGAAGATCATGCAGCTGATGCAGCAGAAGGCAGATTACGCCACTGGCGACGATGCGCGTTTCAAAGAGGCTCTCGACACGCTCGCCGTCAGCCTGAAGCGGGAAAACATGGATACCCTCTACCGCTATGCGCGCCTCACCACGACTGCAGAAGATGATCTACTGGTGAGTGAGCTGCCTGCCGCCAAACAACGCCTCGGAGAGATTCAGCAGAGCCTGCGCGAAAACAAGCGCGCTCATGACAAGCATCTCACCAGGCTCGCTGAACTTGAACAGGTTCGGCGCAATTTCAAAAAACAGCGCTATGACGACATCCACTCCGGCTTCGGCAACGGCGCAACACTCACCCTGATGCTCAACCAGTTCCTGCAGGGACTCGCCAACTCCGGTGATTTGTGGGATACCATTCGCCGTGAACAGCAATATCACCCGACAAGCTCCAACTCCCCTTTTGGAAACCGCAGCATCGGCAGACGCACAAGCACCTGGCGTTTCCCATTTCCCGGTGGCGGCGGTGGAAGCCCATGGGGCGGCGGTGGAGGATTGGGTGGCGGAGGTCTTGGAGGAGGCGGCCTTGGCGGTGGTGGAGGTTTTCGTACAGGAGGTGGTTTCTAGTACAGGAGCGCATAAATAACTATCGTCAGATGAGCCCGAAAAACCCCGTCATTCCGGCATGTTTCTAGCCGGAATCCATGTATTTTCAGCAACTTATCAATAAGCCCGTGCTGGGTCTTCATTCGCTATGTTGTCATTTCGACCGAAGGGAGAAATCTTGCATTGTTTGCTATATTCAATGCTTTCAGATTTTTCCCGCTGGTCGAAATGACAAGTAATTTTGCATGGGCTTATTGAGAACTTACTAT
>JADWMH010000264.1 GCA_015767355.1 Gammaproteobacteria bacterium | reverse complement strand
ATACCATCAGCATTTTCCGTGTTCTGCTGGTATTTCCGATTATCTACCTGTTGTTGGATCATCAGTATCAGCAAACCCTGGTGCTGTTTGTGATCGCGGGCGTCTCGGATGGTGTGGACGGCTTTCTGGCAAAGCACTATGGCTGGCAGACCTGGCTGGGCGGGGTGCTGGATCCTCTCGCTGACAAGTTCCTGCTGCTCTCCTGCTTCATCGCCCTCGCATGGATGGGGCTGCTCCCCTGGTGGTTGGTAGCGCTGGTGATGGTGCGGGATGTTGCGATTATCGCTGGTGCGACCTACTACTATTTCCGCGTCGACCGCATCGATGCTCAGCCGACGTTTCTCAGTAAGTTCAATACAGTCTCCCAGATCGGGCTGGTGGTTGTGGTTATTTTTGCGGAAATCGTCTCTCTGCCCTCCTGGGTGGCAGCAGCAATGATCGTTTTTGTCGCCCTGACAACCATCAGCAGCGGCCTCGAATATGTCGTTGCATGGTCACGCAAGGCGCAGCAACATCCGCATTGATAGCTCGTTACGATGAGATCGAGTGGCGCAGGAAGGGGATCGTCAGCTTCTGCTGACGCGACAGCGAATCATGATCCAATTTATTAATAAGTTCAGATAATTCATTGATATTACGAGAAAATCGATTGATCAGATAGCGTGAAGCACCTTCGGATAGCTGCATGCCTTTTTCATCAGCCATCTGCATCAGCAGCAGTTGCTTGCCTGCGTCATCGAGTTGCTGCAGATGGTAGCTGACTCCCCACATCAATCTTGATGCCAGGTCCGGCAGCTCTGTTGGCAGGTCGCCGGGACTGTTGTTGGCGGCAATCAACAACTTGTGCTGTTGTTGCGAGATGGCGTTATAAAGATGAAAAAGCGCCTCTTCCCACGCCTCGTCGGCGCAGATATTCTCAACATCATCGATGCACACCAGTTCATACTGTTGCAGCTCTCCAAGCATGAGCGGAGATAATTGCTCCATATCCCTCAGGGAGAGGTAGATGGCGCTGCGCGACTGCTGTGACATTTGCTGACACGCAGCCAGCAGCAGGTGACTTTTGCCGCATCCGGACGAACCCCACAGATAGAGAGGAACAGTGCTGTCAGCTCTCCCAAGCAGTTTCAACAGGCTGTCCAGCGCCTCTTCATTGCCGCTGGCAAGATAGTTGTCGAAACCCGGCTGCCGGCTGTGGGAAAGTTTGAGCGGATACTGAAACGTCATTGCTGTGCAGCTATTGCGCTCCAGCGAACATACATGGAAGCGCTGATGATCAACAGCAGGGCTATTGCGGCCTCGATCCAGCCCAGCAGGGTTCCATTGGTAAAACCTTCGACCGAGCCATGCGTGAGGTAGAGCAGGGCGGTGAGAGCCAGGCCGACATGTGGTTTCAGACGTCCGTGCAGCACACCGCGAACCCAGGGAAGCAACGGCACAGTGCCCATCAGGAACATGGCAAGCTGCCTGCTCTGATCCAGCTGCATCACCCAGATCACCACCGCCGCCACCAGTGCAGCATAGCTAATCAGTGTCAGCCAGCGTGCGATATGAATCTTCATGCCGCCAGCTGTTTTGCGGTAGAGGAGAGACGTTTACCGAGGGCGTGACAGAGGTTGATCTCCTCCTGCGTCAGGGGGTTGTTGTTGTCTTTTCCTGCATGGTGACTGGCGCCATAGGGTGTGCCGCCGCTGCTGGTATGCAGCAGGTCGGGCTCCGTGTAGGGGAGTCCGAGAATCATCATGCCATGATGCAGCAAAGGATTCATCATGCTTAACAGGGTGCTCTCCTGGCCGCCGTGCAGTGACGAGGTGGATGTGAACAGGGCAGCAGGCTTGCCGCTCAATGCACCGCTCATCCATAAGGAGGAAGTGCTGTCGAGAAAATACTTCATTGCTGCAGCCATGTTGCCGAAACGGGTCGGGCTGCCAAGCGCAAGCCCGGCGCACGCTTTGAGTTCATCGAGAGTTGCGTAGGGGGCGCCGCTGTCGGGCACCTCCGGCTGCGATGCTTCGCAGACGCTCGATACACCGGCAACGGTGCGCACCATGGCTTCCATGCCGCCGGCTTCGACGCCATGTGCAATATGACGCGCCATCTCTGCTGTTGCGCCATGCCTGCTGTAGTAGAGCACCAGAACATATGCCATCAGAAGAGATCCAGAACCGACTCTGGCGGACGCCCCAGCACGGCGCGGCCGTTATGAATGACGATCGGACGTTCGATCAGTTTGGGATGATCGAGCATGGCCTGGATCAGCTGTTCGCGGCTGAGCTGCGGGTTGTCCAGCCCGGCATCCTTGTACTCCTTCTCGCCCTTGCGCATCAGCTCACGCGGCTCCATCTTGAGCATCATCAGCACCGATTCCAGGGTTTCACGGTCCGGAGGTGATTTCAGATACTCTCTGATCTCTGCTTCAACACCTTGTTCCTGTAAAATCTCCAGGGTTTGGCGGGATTTACTGCAGCGGGGATTGTGGTAAATTTCTACTGACATATTCGTTATACTAGCTGACTTGTGAATTGCCTATTCTAACCAATTCGAGCATGAATTCTACTTTGTTTGGATTTCCGCTGCAGAATTTGGTCATACAATAGAGAGA
>JADWMH010000263.1 GCA_015767355.1 Gammaproteobacteria bacterium | reverse complement strand
ACCGCGCTGCGAATAAGCCTCGCATATAGCAAACACATTTCCTGATTCGAGAATGATATCTTTATGAATTACTCTATTTTGAAAACCCTCTCCCTGCTCAGCGCATTTCTGCTCATCACAGGCTGTTCACCTCATCCAGGCAGCGGTATTTGGATAGCAGAAGCTGAAAATGAGCCGGGATTTACCAAGATCGATGTTCAGTACGAGGGCCGTGCGGACATCTACAACGCCACTGATGAAGCGGCTGTACGCCGCTGCTTCTGGGGTGGTATGAGTCCCAGTCAACTTGCTCTGGATTGTGTTCAGGCAGCGGACACTGAAATCAAAGAAAACTACCGTTTGACCGTTGCTGAGGACGGTACGGCCGAATTAACACGTAAGCAGCAATTGATAGGAGTCTTCAATAAGCAGCCACGCACCGAGTGAAGCACTTGTTGAATCACTGAGTGCTTCAACCAGTGCTTCCCCTCAAATATGTCTACGGGGGAAGAATCAACTATCAATGAATGTCTACAGGCATCGACTCTTCCCTTCCCCCGAACCCCATCCCACCAATTCACACAGAATTTTCCGAGCAATGTACGAATCAGAGGATTTAAAGGCAGTGGCGAACATGGAGATGCCATTTGGTAAATACCGGGGACGGGCGCTGATCGATCTTCCCGAACCCTATCTGCTGTGGTTTCAGGAGAAGGGATTCCCTCCAGGGCGTCTGGGAATGCTGATGACGCTCTGCCTGGAGATCAAGATCAACGGCCTGGAGCATCTGCTCAAACCCCTGCGCACCAAGGATCGGTAAAAATATTTTTTCCACAGATGCACGCAGATAAACACAGATTTTGGAGTTTATCTGTGGTTAAAATCTCCTTCCTGCAGATACTTCAATTGCTGAAGCCCCTCCTCTCTTGAACGAATCTCTTTGACCGCTTTTTTGTAGAAGGACCGCAGTGATTTTTTCAGGTGCGGGAGCACCTTGTTGTTCGGGATCTGTTTGAGGACACTGAAGAGGGCCAGGGCATAGGTGGTGTCGTATTGGGAGAGATAGCTGCTGCGGTTTGTGCCGGGACGTTTACAGCTTCCGCAGCCGCCGGTCTGAAAGGTAAACGCACTGTTGGCGAACATCAGACCAAATCCCATGAACACAGCCAGCACCTCTGTTACATGCGGCAGGTTTTGCTCCCCACCGGGCGGCGGCTGTTTCGCCTGCACTCCCAGCTGATATGCAAGCTGGTGCGCATAGGTGGCGATCAATGCCTCGGGATTCAACACCTGGTCCGGATCATAGGTGACAAGCACTCTATTGGCATCACCTTCTGACTCCTGATCGACTCCCTGCTCGACTCCTTTCACGCCACGCAATGCGCCCTTGATTTCCACCCTGGGCGGTTCAAGCATGCAGCTATTGTGATCAAGCAGCAGCGTTGGCCAGTGCTTCAACCCGGCATAACCCTTGACCTGTTCGAAGATCAGACTCGCCATGCCGTGAACGCTATTCTCCCGCCCCGGGAAATAGTCATTGGAAGGGATCACCAGGATGGTTTCATTGTAAAAAACATCTGCATCGAAGTTCCGCAGCGCCCAGGCGAATGACTCATACAGCCATTCAACAGAATTTTTATCGAGCAGTTGTCTCTTTTGCAGCAAGCCAAACATTTTCGTAATCACCGAAGAAAGCAGAGATCAATATTTTATACGGAAAACTGGTAAAATATCGTGTTTTTCGAATCATACAACCTACCGTAATGAGCAACACATCCCAATTAATCCAGACTCACCTCAGACAACGCATACTCATACTTGATGGCGCCATGGGCACTATGATCCAGCGCCACAAACTCGAGGAGTCTGATTATCGTGGTGAGCGCTTCGCCGACTGGCATGTAGACGTCAAGGGCAACAATGACCTGCTGGCGCTGACCCAGCCGCATATCATCCGCGACATTCACAAAGCCTATCTCGAGGCAGGCGCAGACATTGTCGAATCCAACAGCTTCAACGCCACCCGGGTCTCCATGTCTGACTATGAGATGGGGGAGTTCGCCTACGAGATCAATGTCGCCGCCGCTCGCCTGGCACGTGAAGCGGCTGACGCCTATTCAAGCGCCGAAAAACCACGCTTTGTGGCCGGCGTCATCGGCCCCACCAGCCGCACCTGCTCCATCTCGCCGGATGTCAACGATCCGGGCTACCGCAATGTTACATTTCAGCAGCTGGTTGATGACTATGTCGACTCTGTCCGAGGCCTGATCGAGGGCGGCGCGGATCTGCTGCTGATCGAAACGATTTTTGACACCCTTAATGCCAAGGCGGCGGTTTTCGCCTGCCAGCAGGTGTTTGACGAGGATGGCGTAAAGCTGCCGATCATGATCTCCGGCACCATCACCGACGCCTCCGGACGCACCCTCTCGGGCCAGACCACCGAGGCTTTCTACAACAGCCTGCGCCACTCCGATGCGATCTCCATCGGCCTCAACTGCGCTCTCGGCCCTGACATGCTGCGCCAGTACGTCGAGGAGATGTCCCGGGTTTGCGGAACCTTTGTCTCTGCACACCCTAATGCGGGGCTGCCGAACGAGTTTGGAGAGTATGACCTGGATGCCGCC
>JADWMH010000262.1 GCA_015767355.1 Gammaproteobacteria bacterium | reverse complement strand
GACCATGGAGATCTCCTCACCGATTGATCCTCGGCGACTGCAGCTGCAAGAGGAATAAAAAAATGGTTTGCGACAAGTCTCGCATCCTTCCCTGTATGGATGCGATTTCGCTGCAGCAGGTTATTGAGAATATCAAGATGCTGCTTGACGATTGAGGTAATATCTCAAACATCATGTGCATTGATGACACATTTTCCGGCAACAGATGAATAACCGCCCTCTACATATTGTGCATACCGAAGCCTCCACTGGTTGGGGCGGTCAGGAGATCCGTATTCTCAGCGAGGCGACAGGCCTGCGTGACCGTGGTCACAATGTCGAACTGCTGTGTCCCGGTGACGCGCCGATTTTTGCAGCCGCGCGCGATATGGGATTGACTGCAACAGCGCTCGATATTGGCAAAAAACATTTCTCGGGCCTGTTTGCCATGCGCGACTGGCTAAAGAAGCATCCCACAGTCGACATTCTCAATACGCACAGCTCCACGGACAGCTGGCTCTCTGCAGTCGCCTGCAAGAGTCTGTTAAAAAGCCCGACCATCGTCCGCACCAGGCACATCTCCACCGCTGTCCCTAAAAATATGCCGACGCGCTGGCTCTATACCAGGGCATCCAGGCATATTGTCACAACCGGGGAGAGATTGCGTTGCACCCTCATCGAGGAGAATCGTTTCCCCGCTGAAAATATCACTTCTGTTCCCACCGGAGTCGATCCGCAAATCTATCGCCGCAGTGATAAAACAGCGGCGAGAGAAAAACTGAACCTGCCTGCCGATGTCCCCATCATTGGTATAGTCGCCACACTGCGTGACTGGAAAGGGCACGATGACCTCATCGAAGCAATTGCAATACTGGATCGACCCGTGTTGATATTGATCGTCGGAGACGGTCCGCGTCGCTCGAGTCTCGAACGCGCCATCCACAAATATGGCGTCGATGAGCGGGTTCACATGGTCGGCAACCAGAAGGAAGTCACTCCGTGGCTGCAGGCGATGGATCTGTTTACCCTGCCATCCTGGGCAAACGAAGGGGTTCCCCAGGGGATACTGCAGGCAATGATGTGCGCGCTTCCCGTGATTTCAACACCGGTTGGCAGTATCGAGGAGGCAGTCATCGATGGTGAGACAGGCATCATTATTCCCAAACAGGATGCAGAGGCTCTTGCGGCGGCAATTACCAGCTTGCTGGATCACCCTGAGCGTGCGCGTGCATTTGGGGAGGCTGGAGTACAGCGGGCTCATGAACTCTTCTCCCGGGATACCATGCTGGATCGCATGGAGGAGATTTTCTCCGCTCTCGCGAAGGAATAAGAGATGTGCGGCATTGCGGGCTTTTTTGGTCAACGTTCAATCCCTGCATCCAGCATTAAAAAGATCACCAGCGCTCTACAGCGACGTGGCCCGGATGCTCAACACCTCCAGGGCTGGAATAAAAGCTGGGAGCAGACAGAGACTCCCTGCAATGCGCTGATCCACACGCGTCTCTCGATCCGGGATCTGCGTGGGATTGCCGACCAGCCGATGTCGAACAGCGATGGCGATGTCTGGATTTGCTACAACGGCGAGGTTTACGACTGGGAGCAGTGGCTACCCGAGCTCGAATCTCTCGGTTATGTATTCCGCACCAGCAGCGACACAGAATTCATCCTGCATGCCTACCAGGCGTGGGGTGTCGATGAGATGCTGTCACGCTTGCGCGGCATGTTCGCCATCGCTCTCCTCGACCTGCGCAAGCAAAAACTCCTCCTGATCCGCGACCGTCTCGGTCTGAAACCGGTTCTTTACTATCACCGCGAAGGCGAATTTGCCTTCTCCTCTCTGATTCGCGCACTGCTGCCCTGGCTTCCTGATGGACAACGCCGTCTATCCGGCGAAGCTATCGATGCCTACCTGACGCACCGGTACATTCCCGCTCCCCTCTCCATCATCGATGGCGTACAACGGCTCGAGAACGGTTGCTTGCTGGAGTATCAACTGCAAAGCGGAGCGTTGAAAAAAAGGCAATACTGGAATCCACAACAAAAACCGGGGGAGGCTGACGAGATCCTGCATCACGCAATCGATATCCGCACGGTATCGGATCGCCCCGCCGGCATACTTCTCAGCGGCGGCATAGACTCCAGCGTTATTGCAAGCTGCCTGACAAGCAGGGACAGCCGCCGCCTGACAGCATTCACCGCTCGTTTCAAAGGCTCCACCATGGATGAAAGCGAAATTGCACAGGAGACTGCAAACAAACTGGGGCTTGCACACCACATCGTCGACATCCCTACACAGATCGACAACAGTCAGTTCAGCCGCATCGTAGCCGACCTCGACGACCCTTTTGCCGATCCCAGCAGCTTTCCCATGTGGTATCTTGCCGAAGCTGTCAGCCGGGAGGTAAAAGTGGTGCTCAGCGGGGACGGTGGCGATGAGCTCTTTGCCGGCTACAAACGCTACAACAAACATCTGCGCAGCAGTTGGAGGCACAACATCACGCTTCCCGGCAGCCCCTTCGCATGCGGGGGAAAGCATGCAAAACTCTGGTCTGAACTGCGCAGCCCCTGGCTGCAATCCTACAATTTACGCTTCTCCGGATTCAGCTACCCGCAGCGCGCCGGGATACTCA
>JADWMH010000261.1 GCA_015767355.1 Gammaproteobacteria bacterium | reverse complement strand
TGTAACCATTATCCTGGAAAAACTTCGGCCAACGGTGTGCCTTGGGAGCCATCTCTTCGGAGACAATGGTATTGGGCACATTCCAGTTTGGATTGAGCACCATGTAATCCAGATCCGTTGTAAATGTTGGCGTCTGCCAATCCGGCTTGCCCTTGCCGACAATGACCCGCATGGTTAATTTGCTGGATCCGTTTTTCCAGTAATAGAGACGAAACGCAGGTATATTTACGATGATAGCCTGTTTGCCAAGATTCTCCGGCAGCCAGCGCCAGCGCTCCATGGAAGCGGCAATCTGTAAAATTCTTTTTTTGATCGGAACTGCGAGCGCCTGTCGCGTACGCCCACCGATCACACCGTCATCGTTCAAGCCGTGACGCTGCTGAAAATTCACAACCGCCTGTTTCAGTTTATTATCAAAACGCGAGGGTTGAGGCGCATAGAGATCGGCCCCATCGGTGACCGCCAGACGCGCCCGCAATGCCTTGACCTGGCTTCCGCTGGCACCGGGTTTCAAGCCGCCTCCCCTAAGAGAAAATGAGGGCCAACCACCGGATTGCGCAATATTGATGTAGTCATAGAGGTGGCGGGCAAGGCTGCGATAGACGGCATGCCGCGGTTCAACCTTTTTCATGAGACGGGAGACACTCTTTGATTTGAGCGCCTTCACCATGATTTCCACCAGGTCAGCTCTTGCGCCGACCTTGATCAACCACATCGAATCAACACCAAGAGGCTTATACTGACCGTCCCGCAGATGAGAGATGTAACGCAACGTATTATCCGTTAACAGCAGGTCAAAAAGCGTCATATCCCCCTGTTGCTGTGCTTGCAATATCTCCTCGACGTGATACTCGGCCGGATTCAAACCCTGCAGACTGGCCTTAGAGAGGATTTGAATCGCTGCGTTGGCATCCCTGGTTGCGCTCCCCTTACGCGACCATGTTTTTTTATGGCGGTTCCCCTTGTAGACGCGTTTAAGCTTTTCCTTGTTAGAAGCCGAACGGTAATGCTCAAGAGCCCCCTTGACCGACTCATTTTTCATTGAGCGATTGCCAAGCGGACGGACCCGCGGATAGAGAGATGCGATGGAAAATGCACCCTGGTATGCGGTGGCGCCGGGACGCTGATTTGGCCTGGGCTGAGTGCCTGGAATTGGAGTATCAACAGCGCGTGCAGAGTGCTGCTGAACAACTGGGGCGCCAGAAGATGTGACCACATGACTGGCAACTCTCCGGGTCTTTGGGTTTGGATTTGGGTTTGCCGTTGCTTGCGGCTGAGAAGCAAAAATATCGCCATAATCAGCATCTCCCCAACCCGCCTGCAACGGTAAAGAGATAAATAGCGCACAACCAAGTGCAACAGCCAGTGCTGCTGTTAAATGCCTGAGACGGCCACGAACGACATCGCGATGATTACGACGCATAAAAACCCCGAGTTTCCCAACTCTATATAACTATAATTATTTAAAGAGTATAACAAATCCAATGATGTATGGAAAATACGGGAGTGAAGGCGTGAGCAACGAATCCTCAGCTTTCGCCTCTCTGTCCGACGGCAAGGATTATCATTGCAAGTCCAGCAGATGCAGCAAAGATCAGAAATGTGGTTGTCGGGCCGCTTGATTCCCACAGATAACCACTACTAAGACTGCCTAGAGTGCCTCCGACGCCAAAACTGACGCTGCTGTAAAGCGCCTGTCCCCTGCCCTGCAGATGCTGAGGAAAATGGTGATGCACAAAATCGATAGCGACTGAATGGAAAGCACCAAAAGTGGCTGCATGCAGCAATTGGGAAAAAATCAGCACCGGCAGATAATCACTGAACAGGGCAACCAGAACCCAACGCAATGCCGCCAGAAACAGACACCATAGCAGCAGGTTTTTCGAGCTGAAAGCCCGCAGCAGTTTATGCATAAAAAAGATATAGACAGCAACCTCTGCACCAACCCCAATCGCCCACAACCCGCCAATGACACTCTTGGTATAACCTTCACCTTCGAGATAGATCGAGAAAAAAGTGTAGTAGGCGCCATGACTGAATTGCATCAACAGGCAAATGGCGAAAAACGACAGGGCAGCCGGCTGCAGCAGGATTGCTGACAACGAAGCTGTAGAGTCATGATCATCCTGCCCCGACTGTTCGGGAATCGCCAGTGTAGAGAGCCAGATTCCGGCATAGATCAGCGCCAGCACAGGCAGGATGATCGCTACTCCCCAGTGATCTACCATAAATCCCAGCAACACTACCATCAGCATAAAGCCGATTGATCCCCACACCCTTATACGGCTGTAGAGGGGCGTGTTGCTGCCGAGAAAACGCAGTGTGGTCACTTCGATCTGCGGCAGCACCGCATTCCAGAAAAAGCTGAACAGCGCCATGGCGAGTGCAAGCCCGGCGTAATCGGTAAGCCAGAAGACCAGCATAAAAGTGCACAAGGAGAGAAAGGCGCCGATGCGCACGAGCCTCATGCGCTGCCCCAGGGAGTCGCCAATCCACCCCCACAGGTAGGGAGCAACAACTTTCGTCGCCATCGGGATCGCCATCAGCTCGCCGATCTGCAGTGCTGAGAAGCCCAGTGATTTGAGATAGAGCGCCCAGAACGGGACCAGCACCCCGAGTGCTG
>JADWMH010000260.1 GCA_015767355.1 Gammaproteobacteria bacterium | reverse complement strand
GACTGCAGCTGCTTTTCGCGCAACAACTCGTGATTCTCGATAATGCCGTTATGCACCACGGCAACAGCATCTTTGCAGATATGGGGATGTGCATTGCGGGTCGCCGGCTTTCCGTGCGTCGCCCAGCGCGTGTGTCCGATACCCAGCTCTCCCCTTAGCCGCGACCGCTGGATTGCTTCCTCGAGCTGAACGACCTTTCCCTTGCTGCGCTCACGCTGCAACTCGCCCTCTTCGGTCAGAATTGCGATGCCGGCAGAGTCATAGCCGCGGTACTCCAGCCGCTTCAAACCCTCCAGCAGCAATGGCGTCACATTGCGCTGCGCGATACCACCTACGATGCCGCACATCAGCTACTCTCCTTGGCAGGACGTTTCCAGCCGGCCATGCTGACCTGTTTGCTGCGGCTCAGCGTCAGCTGATCTGCCGGCGCATCCCTGGTGATGGTGGAGCCGGCGCCGATGGTTGCTCCTGATTCCACTGTCACCGGGGCAACCAGCTGGGTGTCAGAGCCGAGAAACACATTGTCTCCGATCACGGTTCTGTGCTTATAGGCGCCGTCGTAGTTGCAGGTAATCACCCCGGCGCCAATATTGACATTACGACCAACCGTGGTGTCTCCAACATAGCTGAGGTGGTTGATTTTTGAACCGCAATCGACCTGCGCATTTTTTAACTCAACAAAATTGCCGATGTGGCAACCATCATTCAGCACCGTACCCGGACGAATTCTCGCAAAAGGCCCGATGGTGCAGTTGCTGCCGATCTCAGCATCTTCGATAACGCAATTTTGTAAAATGGTGACATTCTCACCGATGCTGCAATTCTTGAGTACGCTGTTGGCGCCAATGCAAACGCCCCGGGCAATCTCGATCTCACCCTGCAGAATGACATTGACATCAATCGTCACATCCTCGGCGGGACGCACCGAACCGCGGATATCGACTCTCTCCGGATCCATCAACGTCACACCCTGAAGCATCAGCTGCCGCGCCAGTTGCCGCTGCATGAAGCGCTCCATCTTAGCCAGCTGCACGCGATCGTTTATCCCCTCCACCTCTTCGGCAGAATGCGGCTGCACTGAAGCCACGACATGGCCGTCATTGACGGCCATGTCGATCACGTCCGTCAGGTAGTATTCGTTTTGCACATTATCATTGTTGAGCGCTTCCAGCCAGGCCGTCAACTCAGACCGATCCATGGCCATTATGCCGACATTGATCTCGTCGATGGTAAGTTCATCTGCGGTGGCATCCTTATGCTCGACGATGCGGATGATACGTTCAAATTCATCCCGTACGATGCGCCCGTAACCATGCGGCTCGTCCACCCGAACCGTCAACATGCCGATCGAGGTTTCCATGGATGCGTCGATCAGATGCTGCAGGGTATCCGTTTGAATCAGCGGCACATCGCCATAGAGCACCAGGACTTTATCAACAGAATCGAGCGCAGGCATTCCCTGCATAACAGCATGACCTGTTCCCAGCTGCTGCTCCTGCAGCGCCCACTGAACATCGTAGCTGCTCAACTGCTGTTTGACCTGCTCGCCGCCGTGACCGTAAACAACGACGATTTTAGCCGGATGCAACTGCTGCGCTCTCTCTATGACATGCGCCAGCATCGGTTTACCTGCAATATTGTGCAGCACCTTCGGCATAGCCGACTTCATGCGGGTTCCCTGGCCTGCGGCAAGTATCAAGACACCTAGTTTCATATTATTTCTGTAATGATGATCTGGAATTATCCAGTTTGCTGTCGTAGGGAGGATAAGCGACAGCGCATCCACCGTGTTTCAAGCACATTGGTGGATGCGGCAAAAAGACGCCTTATCCACCCTACGGCTAGTGTTTTGTCATCGGCTCGGCGTGAACACCGGATGATCGCTCTTCTCCCGGGAGTGCATTGCGAACCTCAAGGATTGTCACGTGCACATTCAAATGTTTGCCAGCCAATGGATGGTTGCCGTCGACCGTCACATTGCCATCCTTGATTTCAGTAACGAAAAACGACTTGGCTTCACCCGCTTCATTCTGCATCTGCACCTCGGCGCCAATCTGCCGAAATTGGGGAGGAACATTCTCTATTTTATCGGTAAATGTCAGCGATGGATCATGTTCACCGAAGCCCTGCCCGGGTGGAACCTTGAAACTGAGTTTTTCGCCCACCTTTTTGCCTGCAAGCTGACGGTCCATTCCGCCGATCATCTCGGTATCACTGCCATACACAAAGGAGACCGGAAGGTCGCTCTGTTCGAGAACATTTCCGGCATCATCAACGATGGAATAGGTGAGGGAGACGTATTGTCCCCGGGCGATTTTATTGTCTGTCATCTATTTATAACCACATATAGAACGGCAGGGAATGATAACTTGATACTGTAAAAAAGGCTATTGGAGACAGCTTGTGAGGGGATGACAGGGTTCACTGTCATTCTCGTGATTGATTTGATGCGCTTCGTTCCTCAACACATCCTATGACGACTGCCGTAGGAAGTTAAGCATCATCTCATACAGCTTACACGTTTAACGTATTGCCGAGCTTTTCTTCTTCAGCTTGCGGCTGTTTTCAATGGCTCTCAACTGCGCCGCAGCCTCGAGCAGTTCCGACTGCGCCTTGGCGTATTCAAAATC
>JADWMH010000093.1 GCA_015767355.1 Gammaproteobacteria bacterium | reverse complement strand
GGGCTATTAAGAAGTTACAGATTCAGAATAATGATATTCATATTTGATAATTCACAAATTGAACACAGCTATTCATTTTCTCTTAATCTGTGTTTATCTGTATGCATCTGTGGTTCAAAACAGGCAGAAACACAATTTCATCGAAACTTAAGGCAGAACTTATATTCTCAGGCATCGTACATTTTGATACTATGGCACGCTGTGTTACCACGACAGAATCAACACTCACATGCGAACATCAAAATTTCCTCTGCACACCCTCAAAGAGACGCCATCTGACGCCGAGATCGCCAGCCATCAGCTGATGCTGCGCGCCGGCATGATCCGCAAACTGGCGGCCGGGCTTTACATCTGGCTGCCGCTGGGTCTGCGCGTGCTGCGCAAGGTGGAAAACATCGTGCGTGAAGAGATGAATCGCACCGGGGGGCTTGAAATACAGATGCCCGCTGTACAGCCCGCCGAATTGTGGCAGGAGTCCGGACGCTGGGAAGAGTACGGCCCGGAACTGCTGCGTTTTCGTGACCGTCACAACCGTGAGTTCTGCTTTGGCCCGACGCATGAAGAGATCATTACCGATCTGGCGCGCAACGAGCTGCAGAGCTATCGTCAGCTGCCCGTCAACTTCTACCAGATTCAAAACAAGTTCCGCGACGAGATCCGCCCGCGATTCGGCGTCATGCGGGCACGCGAATTTCTCATGAAAGACGCCTACTCCTTCCACCTCGGACAGGAGTCGCTGCAGCAGACTTACGACGTGATGTTTGCCACCTATAACAGTATCTTCAGCCGTTGCGGCCTCGATTTCCGCCCGGTAGAGGCGGATACCGGCTCCATCGGCGGAAATGCCTCGCATGAATTTCATGTGCTGGCTGACTCCGGTGAAGACGCCATCGCCTTCTCCACCGGCAGCGACTATGCCGCCAACGTCGAGAAAGCAGAAGCTGTTGCAGAGAGCAGTGAACGCCCTGCCCCTTGCGAAGAGCTGCGCATCCTTGACACACCGGATGCAAAAACCATCAATGAGCTGGTAACGCAATTTGATCAGGCAGTCGAAAAAACTGTCAAAACCCTGATCGTTGCAGCTTCTGATGAAACAGATGCGGATTTCGTTGCACTGCTGCTGCGCGGCGATCATGAACTCAACGAGATCAAGGCGGAAAAGCTGCCCCGGGTTGCGGCGCCGCTCTGCTTTGCGAGCGATGAAGAGATACGCGATGCTATTGGTGCAGGCCCGGGCTCCCTTGGGCCGTTGAATCTACAGATTCCCTGCATCACGGATCGCAGTGCTGCTGTCATTGCCGACTTCAGCGCCGGTGCCAATGAAGACGGCAAACACTATTTCGGCATCAACTGGGAGCGTGACCTGCCGCTGCCCGAAATTGCCGATCTACGCAATGTGGTTGAAGGCGACCCCAGTCCTGACGGTAAAGGAACACTCACCATCGCCCGCGGCATCGAGGTTGGGCATATCTTTCAGCTCGGTGAGAAATACGCAAAGGCGCTGAAAGCCGAGGTGCTGGATGAGAGCGGCCGCGGCGCCACCATGACCATGGGCTGTTACGGCATCGGCGTCTCCCGTGTGGTCGCTGCAGCAATCGAACAGCACCATGATGACAACGGCATCACCTGGCCGGCATCGATCGCCCCCTTCCATGTTGCCCTGCTGCCCATGCGCATGGACAAATCCGACAAGGTCAGAGAGAGTGTCGAACAGATTTACCGGCAGCTGAATGACGCAGGCATCGAGGTGCTGCTCGATGACCGCAATACCAGAGCCGGCATCATGTTCGCTGACATGGAACTCATTGGAATTCCGCATCGCGTTGTCATCGGTGAGCGCTCGCTGAATGAAGGCATGGTTGAATATCGTGCGCGCACCGATAGCGAAAACAGCATGATCCCCGTCGGCGAGATCGTCGATTTTCTTACTCAAAAACTGCAGGAAACAGCCTGAATGAATAATCAATCCAGCTTCAATAGAGAAGAACTCCTGCAATGCGGCCATGGCGAACTGTTTGGCCCGGGAAACGCGCAGCTGCCCATCGGCAATATGTTGATGCTCGATCGCATCAACCTCATCACCAATGAAGGCGGGGGTTATGGCAAAGGCGAAATCGTCGCCGAACTGGATATCAATCCGGATCTGTGGTTTTTTGAGTGCCACTTTCCCGGCGACCCGGTGATGCCCGGCTGCCTTGGCCTGGATGCCATGTGGCAGCTGCTGGGATTCTTTCTTGGCTGGAGCGGCCACCCCGGACACGGGCGTGCTCTTGGTGTAGGCGATGTCAAATTCAAAGGGCAGATCCTGTCCACTGCAAAGAGCGTCACCTACCACATCGATATCAGACGCGTGCTGGCTCAAAAACTGGTGCTCGGCATTGCTGACGGACGCATCGAAGTGGATGGCCGTGAAATCTATTTTGCAAAAAACCTGAGGGTCGGCCTCTTCGAGTCAACCGAGAACTTTTAAACTGCAGCCCGGTTGCATCAACTGCAACAGCCTTTGCCGTGCTGCTGGACTGGTGGACAAGGCACAGTGCCATAAGAGCAAAACACGCAGCAGTCGCCTTTTTTCGGCCTCAGCAATGCGCCGCAGGATGTGCACTCGTAATACCACTGGCAGGCATCGGTCGGCATTCTCTCTTCTCGTGAAACACCGCACTCAGGGCAGGTGATCGCAGATTGCAGAATCAGCGTCATGACATGTTCTCCTGTTTTTCTTCCCAACCCTCTCCCAATGGAATCGGGGTCACTCTGATGGCCATTATTATTGAACTTGGATTGATTGCTCTATTGGTTGTGGCAGTGATCATTGCGGCAAATCCGCGTAAAAAGAAGTGAACCCATCGCGGCCGGAAGGCCGCCCCTGCAAACAGACGCATCCGATGTGGGAGCGGTCTTCTGACCGCGAGGTATCCGCAAGCGACACAAAAGAAAACTGTAGATTTCAATCATTAATCTGTGTTTATCTGTGTGCATCTGAGGTTACAAATCTTCCTCCTTCTGCGGCTGCTCTTTTTTTTCCGGTTCGAGGTCTTCATCCATGAGAATGCGGTGCGCCTCTCCCTCCATATCGTCAAACTGACCATTCCGGGCCGCCCAGAAGAGCAGCGCTACGGCTCCCAGCCCGAGGATTATCATAAAAGGGATCAAACCGTAGATAACTTCCATTCTTTACCTCTCGTTCAATGATTACGAAATAGTGTACGAATCCGCGCAGCGTTTCCAATCACCAGCAGCGAGCTGACGGGCATGGAGACAGCCGCAACCAGCGGAGTCACCAGGGCCGCGACCGCCAGCGGAACCATGATGATATTATAGGCGATCGAGATGCCGATGTTCTGGCGAATAGTACGCAGAGTGCGGCGCGACAGCGCTGACGCCAATGCCACCTTCTCGAGTTCGTTGCTCATGAGGACGATATCGGCGCTGGCAATGGAGACATCGGTGCCGGACCCCAGTGCGATACCGACATCTGCACGCACCAGCGCCGGGGCGTCATTGACTCCGTCACCAACCATTGCCACAAGCTCTCCGTCCGACTGCAGCTGCGCAATCACCCGGTCTTTCTCCTCGGGCAGCACATCCGCGATGACCTCCATGCCGCCTCCCAGGCGTTGCGCAATCACCTCCGCCGTCCGCCGCCTGTCGCCACTGAGCAGCGTCACGCGGATACCATCATGTTTAAGGCGTGTGATCAGCGCCTGCGCATCCTCGCGCAGCGGATCCTCGACAGCGATCAGCGCAACCTCGCTACCATCGACAGCAATCCGTAGTGAACTGGCTCCCTGCCGGTCCAGTTGCGCCGTGATTTTTTGCAGGGACGGAGCTGATTCAACACCATTGCTCTCCATCCAGGCAGTCGTTCCTGCGTAGAGCTGCTGATCTGAAACAATGCCGCCAACTCCGAAACCGGGCTGATTGATAAAACTTCCTTTGTCGATGTCGAGGCGGCTACCGGCTGCCGCCTCCAGGATTGCCGCTGCCAGCGGATGTTCCGAGTAGCGCTCGACTGCAGCCACCCGGGATAGCAGCTGTTTGATTGCAGCAGGCATCTCCTCACCTGCGCTCCATTTGCTGTCGTTCATATAAACCGCGGCGACGCTCATCACCCCTTTGGTGAGGGTTCCAGTCTTGTCAAAAACGATATGATCGATCGCGGAAAAGCGCTCCAGCACCTCGCCGTTGCGCACCAGGATGCCGTGGCGTGCGCCAAGGCCGGAGGCAACGGCAATAGCCATCGGAGTCGCCAGTCCGAAGGCGCAGGGGCAGGTGATAATCAATACTGCAGTCGCAGCCATCAGCGCCCTGTCAAAATCTGTTTGCAGCCAGAAGAAAAATGTTGCCATGGCAACACCCAGGGTAACCGCAACAAACCATGGCACGATCTGGTCGGCAACACACTGAATGGGAGCCTTGCTGGCCTGCGCATCCTCGACCAGGCGGATAATACGGCCAAGCGCCGTATCTTTTAAGAGGCTCTCGACACGCAGGTGCAGCACACCCTGGATGTTGATGGTTCCTGCCGAGAGTTGATCACCAGGGCGCTTGCTGAGCGGTTGTGACTCTCCGCTGAGCATTGCCTCATCGACGCTGCTGCTGCCCTGTATGACCACACCATCGACCGGTATACGCTCTCCCGGCTTGACCAAAACCTGCTCACCGATTTTGACCGTGCGGATCGGCACGATGTGCTCCTCTGCATCACGGATCACCGTGGCGACTCTTGGCTGCAGATCCAGCAGGCGCTGTGTGGAAGCAACCGCCTGACGCTTGGATATCGCTTCGAGATAGCGTCCTACAAGAATGACGAACAGGAAATTGACCACGGTGTCATAGTAGACCTCTCCGGCGGGATCACCCGAGAGTGTCACATAGAGCGAGTAGAGGTAGGTGATGGCGGCGCCGATGGCGATTGGCAGATCCATGCCCAGATGAAAATTGCGCAGTCCGCTCCACGCCCCCCTGAAAAAGGGCCAGCCCGAATAGAGCAGCGTCGGCGTCGCCAGGGCGAAGCCAACCCAGTGAAACATGGTGCGGAACTCCCCCTTGTCGGCGCCGGAATAGAGGGCAATGGAGATCCACAAGAGATTCATCATGGCAAAACCTGCAAAGGCCATGCGATAGAGCAACTGACGATTGCTCCTGTTCAGGCTCCCTTCGGCCGTTTCCGGATCGTAGGGAACAGCCGCATAACCAATTTCGCTCAGGCGCTGAAGAATTCGCGAGAGTTTGATGACGCTATTGTCCCACTTGACGTGCAGACGCCTTGCAGAGAGATTGGCGCGCGCCTCGAGGACGCCTGGCATCGAATGCAGGGTCTGTTCGATCAGCCAGATACAGGCTGCGCAGTGAATCCCCTCGACCAGCAGGTGGATATCGCGCTGCTCTCCGAGTGAATCGACGAATTCACTCTGCACCTCGTCGATGTCATAGAGGGCGAGATCTTTGGGGGGTTCGGGCGGCGGCGCCAGCTGCGTCCCTTCCGGGGTGCGCCTGTAGAATCCGTCAAGCCCTGCTGCAAAAATGGTTTCGCACACCGCCTTGCAGCCATGACAGCAGAAGTTGCGTTCACTGCCATCGACCTCTGCCGTTACGCGCTCCCCCGCAGGGATCGGCAGTGAACAGTGAAAACATTGATCGGGCTCTTTATGCACTACTCTTGTAAATTCTCAAAACACCAGTGTGAATGCCGTCATTGCGAGGAGCCAGAGGCGGCACGGCAATCTGGTTTGGAGATTGCCGCAGTCGCTTAGGCTCCCTCGCAATGACATCTGTTTTAACAAAATGTATTCAATGCACGGAGTTATTGAGAAGTTACCTAATCTTCGGCAAATATATTTTGCGCCGTGTTGTGCTCGATATTGCCGACACCTGTGGTTGCCGTGACATAGGTATCCCACACACCCTTGAGTGGGAAACTAATCTCCGCCTGGTAATGCCCGGGTTCCACTTTTGTCATTTCGACTGAGAAATCCTGTTTGGCATCCGAGTTCCGATAAGCGTAAAAGGTAACACTGTGAGGCTCAACCGGCGCGCCCTGCTGATCGGTGACGACGTAATCCAGCTTCACCGGCTTGTTGAAAGCCGGAATTTTCAGGTCACCCATAAAGCTCTTTGCCCCGGAAAACTCCACATGAGTCTTCCACTTCGGCTTTTCCGCCTGACGTTTGCGAATATTCTCATGCAGATCCTTGCCTCGCTCATAGGCATCATCCACCACCAGGCCGGGTGGTTTTTTCACTGCAAGAATGACAAATGTGAAGTTGATCGCCAGCACACTCAGCAGCAATACCAGCCAGCCAATGACCCAGGGGCTGCGAAAAGCAGATTGTTTGTTTGACATACTTAACCCGTAACAAATCTTCGCGGCCGGAAGGCCGCTCCTACAGCAAGCGCCGCCACTGACATAGGAGTGGTCTTCTGACCACGATTTACACTATCAACCCGTAGGATGATAAGGCGCAGAAATCATGGTGGATGCGTTGTCGCTTATCCCCCCTACAAAAACTGTCACACACATTCTCCAAACTACGATTTTTCCGTCTATTCTGTGTGTTCCGTGGTACCTGCTTTTAACGCCTGGGCCCGATAAAGACACTCTCGCGGTCACTGCTAAACGTCTCTTTACCTGACCCTGTGGTCACGATATGGAACACGATTGGCATGGTCTCGGCGGTAAGATTCTCACTCGGCACACGCACGAATACCGTGTGCGGATTAATCTTGCCATGTCGCGCCTCTACCGGCTTATCAGCGCCGACGATTTTCAATCCCTGCGGTCCGGTTGCAGTAATATTGACCGAGACATCCTTATCCATCTTGTTGAGAATCTTGAGCATATATTTATTCTGGATGGAACCGTCGCTCTGCAGAACAAACAGCGGCTGACGGTCATGCAGCACTTTCAGCTCGACGGCATCAATGGTGCTTAAACCGTAGGCAATTCCCAGCAGCGCCAGCGACATGATGGCGCCATAGATCCATACACGCGGACGCTTGAACAGGGGCCGCGCCTCCTTGCCATCGATCTCGTCAAGGGACTCATAGCGAATCAGGCCGGTCGGGCGATTGAGTTTCTCCATGACCGCATCGCAGGCATCTATGCACAGCGCGCAGTTGATACACCCCTCCTGCGATCCATGGCGAATATCCACCCCGGTGGGACAGACAGCGATGCATTGCATGCAGTCGACACAGTCACCTGTGGTGCGTTCCGCTTCAGGCTGACCTTTTTTCACCCTGCCGCGCGGCTCGCCACGATGAAAATCATAGGTGACCAAAGCCGATGTGGTATCGATCATGACACCCTGGATACGTGCATAGGGGCACAGCCAGAAGCAGGTCTGCTCGCGCAAAAAACCCGCCAGCACATAGGTGCCGACGGTAAACATCGCAATGGTAATCGCTGCTGTTGATCCAACCTGAAAGGTAAATATATCTTTCCACAGCTGAATGCCGTCATAGAACCAGGCGACAAAACTGACGCCTGTGACAAATCCGATAATCAGCCACAACGCGTGCTTGACAAATTTGACGCGGAATTTAGCAAAGTCCATTTTTGCCTTGTCCAGCTTGCGTCGTTTCGGTGGAGCTCCCTCCAGTTTCTCCTCGATCCATGTATAGACATCGGTCCAGATGGTCTGAAAACAGAAAAAACCGCAATAGACTCGGCCAAACAGCGCGGTGGATGCAGCCAGCAGCAGTGCAAAAAAGAGCAGCAGCAGCGACAACATCCAGAAATCCTGGGGAAGGATGGTGAAATTGAAGATATGAAACTGACGATTGCCGATATCAAAAAAAACCGCCTGTCGGTCACCCCAGCGGACGAAATAACCAACAAAAAAGAGTATCCAGACGGAGCCTGTCAGCCACTTGATATTCCGCCAGAAACCTCCGATGCGCTTCGCATGGATGGTTTCATCACCGGTATTGATCTCCCAGTGCTCATAATCTTCATAGATGCCATCAAGCGCCTTGTCGGAGTCAGTATTGCTGCTCATCATCTCTCACCGTCAGAAATAATATTTTTTCGGGGCTGGAGCTCCATGTACACATAAACTCT
>JADWMH010000259.1 GCA_015767355.1 Gammaproteobacteria bacterium | reverse complement strand
CATGGCATCCTGGGTCGTTTGCATCAGACGTTTGGCGAGTACCGAGGCGCTGCCGACGGCAAACATCTTGCTGGTGTCACCATGAAAACCATCCTTGATGACCGTGATATCGATATTGATGATATCTCCGTTTTTGAGTTTTTTATCACTCGGAATGCCGTGGCAGACCTGGTGATTGACAGAAGTACAGATCGATTTTGGAAAACCGTGATAGTTCAGAGGGGCGGGGATCGCCTGCTGTTGATTCACGATATAATCATGGCAAATTCGATCCAGCTCATCGGTGGTGATCCCCGCAACGACGTGGGCTTCGATCATCTCCAGAACCTGTGCCGCCAGGCGGCCTGCGACACGCATTTTTTCACTCTCTTCGACAGTCTTGATGGTAATGGCCATAGTGTAATTTGAATGAGTAATTGATTGAGTTAAAGTGCGTATTATGCTATAAAACGCGCCCTTGCAGATCAACTATCGATTTGTGAGGAAATTCACACATGTGTCGACACAGCAGCCGGGTGCCCTGATTTATTGAATGAGGGGTTGGTTTGCTGGGGCACATGGAAGCCGAACCCAAAACCGGAGTTATATCAATGTCAAATATTAGTATGCGCCAAATGCTTGAAGCAGGCGTACATTTTGGTCATCAGACCAGATACTGGAATCCAAAGATGTCACCGTACATTTTCGGACACCGCAACAAGATCCATATCATCAACCTGGAGCAGACGCTTCCGCTGTTTAATGACGCTATGAACTTTCTTGGCACACTTGCAGCCAATGGCGGAAAAATTCTGTTTGTCGGCACCAAGCGTGCGGCGCAGGATGTCATTCGTGAAGAGGCGGAGCGTTGCGCTATGCCCTATGTGAACCATCGCTGGCTTGGCGGTATGCTCACAAACTACAAGACTATTCGTCAGTCGATCAATCGCCTCAAGGAGATAGAGTCGATGGAATCGGATGGTACGCTCGAGAGCCGTTTCAACAAGAAAGAGGCTCTCAATATGACGCGTGAAAAGATCAAGCTCGATCGCAGCCTTGGCGGCATCAAGGATATGGGCGGTGTGCCCGATGCACTCTTTGTTGTCGATACCGGCCACGAGGATATCGCTGTGCTTGAAGCGAAGAAGCTTGGCATTCCTGTAATCGGTGTTGTCGATACCAATAATGATCCTGACAGTATCGATTACGTGATTCCAGGTAATGACGATGCCCTCCGTGCCGTTCAGCTTTATGTCCAGGGCGCCTCGGCCGCAGTTCTCGAGGGACGTGCAAGCGCCGCAATGGTTGCCGCTGCAGGCAATCCTGAAGAGAGCAAGGCAAAACCTGCAAAAGCTGAGAAAGCCGAGAAAGCTGAGAAGCCTGCAAAAGCCGAGAAAGCCGAGAAAGCTGAGAAGCCTGCAAAAGCCGAGAAAACCGAGAAAGCCGTTGAAACTGACAAACCAGTTGAAGCAGCTGAAAAGCCGGCAGAAGCAGCCGAATCCAAATAACAGCGGCAAAGCGGGCGCTGCCGCTTATCCACCTTGTAACTTTTTTACCACGAAAGGCACGAAAAACACGAAATTGATAAGCTGTGATTTGTTCGTGCTTTTCGTGTGTTTCGTGGTTATAGGGTCCCTTGGAGTGGTATAAGCGTGGCGGACTTCAGCTGATGGGCAGCAATAGAGACGAATTTTTCAAGAGGAATAGAGAACATGGCGATTACAGCCTCTCAAGTTAAAGAGCTGCGCGAGCGTACCGGCGCGGGCATGATGGAGTGTAAGAAAATGCTGCAGGAGACCGATGGCGACATCGAAGCAGCGATTGAAATGATGCGTAAATCCGGACAGGCGAAGGCTGCCAAGAAGGCGGGTCGTATTGCCGCCGATGGTCTGGTTGTGATTACTGCATCCGAAGATGGAAAATCTGCCGCTATGGCAGAGATCAACTGTGAAACAGATTTTGTTGCAAAGGATGAGAGTTTCTCCTCTTTTGCCGGCGCAGTCGCTGCACGGGTGCTCAATTCTGATGTAGAGGATGTGGATGCACTGGTGCAGCAGCCGTTGCACGACGGTGATGAGGCAACGATTGAAACCACGCGTGAGAATCTGATTTCAAAGATCGGTGAAAATATCTCTGTACGTCGTTTTGTGCGTGTCAACTCCAGCGGCAGCATCTACACATACCGTCATGGTGTGCGCATCGGTGTTGTTGTTGATATGGAAGGCGGCGATACAGAACTTGGCCGTGGTATTGCCATGCATATTGCGGCAAGCAATCCTGTGTGCGTCTCCGAGGCGGATGTTCCGGCAGACACACTGGCGAAGGAGCGTGAGATTTTCCGTGCGCAGGCGCTGGAGAGCGGCAAGCCGGAAAATATCGTTGACAAGATTATCGAAGGACGCGTGCGTAAATATCTGCAGGAGGTGACCCTGAACGGACAGCCTTATGTGATCGATCCTGATGCGACTGTCGGAAAACTGCTTGAGAAAGCAGGCGCCACAGTGATCAGCTTCACCCGTTTTGAAGTGGGTGAGGGGATCGAGAAAAAGCAGGAGGATTTTGCAGCCGAGGTGATGGCGCAAATCAGCGGTTGATTACTCTAAGGGATTATTTACCACGAAAGGCACGAAAAACACGAAAATAGACAAGCTGATC
>JADWMH010000258.1:1412-2636 GCA_015767355.1 Gammaproteobacteria bacterium | reverse complement strand
ACGTTTCAAATCGAACTCTTTACTCAGTCCCACTACAAACAGAGCATCGAGCCGGATGAGAACCTTTCCGAACTATACAAGGACCTCTTCCTGTTTCACTGGAAAGAGGAGAGCACCCACGCGCTCATGGATGAGATTGAATGGCCTCGGGAAGACAAGAAACTCACGGCCGGCGAACGGGATCGGTCGGTGGATGAATTGATCGAACTCGTGGTCGCGGTGGACGGCATCTTGCAGAATCAATGCGCAGATGATGTGGGCTACTTTCTGAAGAATTGCAACCGGTCCTTCGACGAAAGTGAATTGACCCAAATCCGGGAGAGTGTTCTTGCTGCCTACCGCTGGCAGTACATTTTTTCAGGCGTCCAGCACAAGCGTTTCGGTGTGCTTCTGGGCAACCTCACCACCGAGGCCCAGCAAAAGCGGATCAACAACGCCATGGAAACGCTCATGTGAGTAGAGACCGATTTTTGTTCATGTGTCGAAACCTAAAGGGGCTGGGATCTTAGCTGCACATCTAATTGAATATAAGGAGGACATCATGCTTGATGAAACAACCATAGAAAAATTCAAGGCGAGCCTGGGTGGTGAGCTTATCCAACCCAACGATGAGGGCTACGATGATGCCCGTAAGGTTTGGAACGCCATGATAGACAAGCGGCCCGCCCTCATCGCCCAATGCAGTGGAACGGCCGACGTGATCACCGCGGTCAACTTTGCTCGCGAGCAAGGTGTGCTCCTCTCGGTCAGAGGCGGCGGCCACAACATCGCCGGTACCGCTCTCTGCGATGATGGGCTGACGATTGACCTATCGGGAATGAAGGGCCTCCACGTGGATCTGAAGACCCGCACTGTCCGCGCCCAGCCGGGCTGCAGGCTGGGTGATCTCGACCGAGAGACCCAGATTTTCGGGCTGGCGGTGCCCGCAGGCATCGTCACCGACACCGGCATCGCCGGGCTGACCCTGGGCGGAGGCTTCGGCTGGCTCACGCGCAGATACGGCTACACCTGCGACAACCTGCTCTCCGCCGATGTGGTGACCGCGGACGGCTCTTTCCTCACAGCGAGCGAAAAAGAAAATTCTGACCTCTTCTGGGGCCTACGAGGAGGTGGGGGCAACTTCGGCATTGTCACTTCCTTCGAGTACCAGGCCTATCCACTCGGACCGCAGGTCACGGCCGGGATGGTGATCCATCCGATGGAAAGCGCTCGAGAGGTGGTAGG
>JADWMH010000258.1:187-1312 GCA_015767355.1 Gammaproteobacteria bacterium | reverse complement strand
CACTACTACTGGAAATCCGAGTACCTGCCCGAGTTCTCGGAGGCAGCCGGTGGTGTTCTCATGGATCATGCGGCAAAGATCACTTCGCCCCACTCGTCGATGTTGTTCTTTCAGCTCGGCGGTGCGATGGCACGCTTCGAGGAGACCGACACGCCGGCAGGAAATCGAAACGCCGCCTATGTGCTGAATGTAGCCGCCTCCTGGGAGGACCCTGCGCAGACGGATGAACAAATCGCATGGGCTCGGGGATGCTGGTCGGCCATGCAGCAATTCTCCACCGGTGGCGTCAACGTAAACTTTCTGACAGGGGAGGAAGGAAACCAGCGGGTTCGAGCCGCCTACGGTGCCGCCAACTACGAGCGTCTCGTGGAGCTCAAGAACAAATACGACCCGCAGAACATGTTTCGACTGAATCAGAACATTCCACCGAGTGTTTGATTCGGCGCCAGAACCAGTAGCTGCACCCAACAGCTCCACAGCCAGTTTGCGCTCGTTATGCTCCGCTCAGTCCCACCCTTCGGGCGGATTCCGATTTGCGCTGAATCCTTGCGGCTGAGCTTTTCGTTTTTCAGAGGTTGATAAATGAAGATAAAGATTAAACGAGCATATGATAGTTCTATCGATGATGACGGTTAAACGCTCAACAGAGCCAATAGTAACCGGAGGAGGTTTGAAATGACAAAATCAAATATTGCAGCGAGTCAAACAATTGTAAATGGCGTCGATACACAGGTAGTAAAAAGTCTTATTAAGTCCATACAAGAAGATCCAGATCTTGCAAAATTCAAGTTCCACTTAAAAAACAAATGGATAAACAAGGGGTATAATCGCTCAATTGTCAAAAGTTTTTATGGGTGTAAGCAAGAAAATGAACATAAGCAAATATTAAATCTTGAGGCAGATGAACATGCCTCGTTAGCAGGAGACGACAATGCCGCTAATCCTGTCGAACATCAATTGCATGCCTTGATATCCTGTTTAACATCTTCGCTTATTTACCATGCCGCGGTACGCAACATTAAGATCGATGAGTTAGAGTCAGAGTTGGAGGGAGACATTGATGTACATGGGTTTCTTGGTATGTCAGATAAGGTCAGGAGAGGATATGAGAATATTCGGATAAAG
>JADWMH010000258.1:0-177 GCA_015767355.1 Gammaproteobacteria bacterium | reverse complement strand
TTCTATCGCACCGCCTTTTCGCAGAATTCTTTTAGAATATTAAGATAAAGTTTAAAGTAAAAACAGATGAAGAAGACATGGAAAAATTAAAAGAGTTGAGCATGTTTTCACCTGTGCTTGATGTGTCAAGTAATGGGACGAAAATAGACCTTCAAGTAGAAAAGGTATAATTTAGTT
>JADWMH010000257.1 GCA_015767355.1 Gammaproteobacteria bacterium | reverse complement strand
AGGATGAAACCAATGCCATCAACGACAGAGTTGGCCTGCACCATGTTGCCGATGCCGAAGGAGGCAATCAGGGTGAATACAGCAAAGGCCGCAGCGAGCTTTGGCATTCCCAGACCATCGCGCAGCGTGTACATGGGACCGCCGGAGACCTCACCGTTGGGGTGCAGGTAGCGGTACTTTACCGCCAGGGTGCAGGATGCATATTTGGTGGCCATGCCGACAAGGGCGGTAATCCACATCCAGAAGACGGCTCCAGGCCCGCCCAGCGTGATGGCAGTAGCAACGCCGGCGATATTTCCGGTGCCAATAGTGGCGGAGAGGGCTGTCGAAAGGGCCTGGAAATGGGTGACTTCACCGGGATCATCGACTTTGTCATACTTTCCCTGCACAAGGTTGGTAGCATGACGAAAACCACGCAACTGAATACCGCGTAATCGAATGCTGAGATAGAGCCCGGTGCCTACCAGCAGAACAATGGAAGGAATACCCCAGGCATACCCGGCGATAGTTCCGGTCAGTTCGGTGAGATTGGCGATCAGGTTTTCCATTGGCAAGGCCCAGTGAGTGGTGGATGTTTAGTGAAGGGATATTAGCAATAAAGTGCGGTCAAAATATATACTCATAGATAATAGACGCTCCCGGTCATCACCTTCGCAGTTATTTTCATCCCTTCGCGGATGGGGGATGGCAATTCGACCCCACCCTTCTCCACCGCCTTGGTGGCATGGTTGATTTCATCCTCTTTCATCTGCTGCAGAATGGCTGTGGTTTTCTGATCTTCGTTGCGGACTTCGGAGAGGTGCTCTTGCAGATGCGCTTCAACCTGGCGCTCGGTCTCTGCAACAAAACCAAGACTCCACTTGTCGCCTGCGATGCCCGCCAGTGTTCCGATGGCAAAAGAGCCTGCATACCAGAGTGGATTTAACAGGCTGGTGCGTCCACCGAGTTCCCTGATGCGTGTTTCACACCACTCGAGGTGATCATTCTCCTCCATGGCGGAACACTCCATGCTGGTTTTCACAGAAGGGTCATGTGCGGTCAGCGCCTGCCCCTGGTAGAGCGCCTGCGCACAGACTTCGCCGGTATGATTGATGCGCATCAGGCGCGCAGTATGATCGCGCTCTGCATCACTCAGGTCCGTTTCATCAAGTCCGGCAGCGGGGTTGCTGCGCTCCGTCACTTTTGGCTGGCCAAAGATGGTCTGCACGGCCTGATCAATCTGCATGATCACTTTATCAAAGGGTGAATAGGCTCTTGTCATTTCTCTTCTCCAGTTTGGGAGTTGTCCATAAATAACTTCCCGATATCGCGCAGCAATGTTGTTCGTATTCAAGGCGCAGCAAGGGGCGCATAGCAGGGTTATGTAACTCTTGCTGGAACGCTGAAGACGGACAACAGGGCAAGCAGGATCGGTAAGTTATTTTTGGACAACGACTTAGTTCCTTAGATTTTCATCAATTGTTCTGCTACCAATTCTAGCGGATGCACTACTGAGATGCCTAGCCCTGCTTTTTTAGCCGCCAACTGCAGCTGCAGCGCACAGCCGCTATTGGTTGTCACCACGATGTTTGCCTGTGAAACAGCCAGCTGATTGATGAGCGGCTTTACCAGCTGCTCTCCGATGTGAGGCTGGGTAATGAGGTGCAGACCGGCTCCACCACAACATCCCATCCCCTGCAATTCGAGCAATTCAGCGCCGGGCAAGTCATGAAGCAGAGCCATCACCTGCTTCTGTTGCCCCATGGCTGCAAGAGTGCAGGGCAAAAAGATGGCTATAGTGCGCCTGACTTCAGTGAGAGGGAGGCTCCTGATGCCACCGATTTGCTGGATAAAGGCCCCGGCATCCATCACCGGGAAATCCAGCCCGGGGATGTCAGCCAGATAAGATCCGCATCCGCTGTTGAGAGATATCAGGGCGTCATACCCCTTGTTGGCGAATGCAGTCAGATTGATCCTCTTGAGTTCAGCGGCACGCTGCTGATATCCAGCATGTGCATGCATCGCTCCACAGCACTGCTGCGATGGCGGAATAGTGACCGCATATCCACTGGCGGTGAGTATCCGGATCGCTGATTGTATTGCCGTCGAATCGACCGTTTCCCCTATGCATCCCGTAAACAATGCCACCTCTCCCTTCACCGTTTTTATGGAGGCGTAGCGATTTTTCAATGTCGTCGGGGATTCTGGCTCAGCCTCATAAATAGTTGCTGCGATAGAAAGCAGACGGCGCACAATTTCCGAAGGAAACCATGCTTGCATTCCAGCCTTCACTGCAACTGCTGCTAACTTCATGGCCATACGCTGACGCCCATGATCTGCAAGAATATCAGGCAACCAGCGATGAGTCGTGCGGGGAAGCGATGCTCTTGCTGCGTCCATCAGCGCCGTGTAGCCGACGGAGGATGGACAGGCGCCCTCGCAGCGACGGCACAACAGGCAGTGATCCAGATGATCGAGCAGAGAGTGATCGGCCTCCAAATCTCCCGAAGCCCATCCCTGTATCAGTGCAATGCGCCCGCGTGGTGATTCCGCCTCATTGTGCGCAAGTTGATAGGTCGGACAATGGGGCAGACAGAGGCCGCATTTCACACAGCGGTCAGCCTCCTTGATGAGAAAATCAGTATTCACACACAATTG